>JBFHVK010000001.1:0-48688 GCA_041589615.1 Gammaproteobacteria bacterium
AAACAAGGAGGTGACATTGAGGGCAGCATAACGCAAATCATCGGTGCGTAATGCTTGCATGTCGGCGCTGCTAATAGCATTACTAATAGCAGCCACAATAGCCTTGGCATCCCCAGCCCGCAGGCAGAACAAGTTGCCCTCACGCCCATCACCACACATCTTAGTGAGCATGTTTTCAAAAGCATAGTAGAGGACAATAAGATTGAACAAGGTCTTATAATCTTCGTTCTGCATGTTCACATGCACATGAATACCAGCCCTCACTGACTCATCAATGACAGCCTCATTCATACGCATTGTTCTGTAGATCGAAGTGATTCGATGCACAGCCTCTTTAAGCTCAACTGGGCCATCGAATACATACTCTGCATTCTCCTCCCCACGTAGGCTCCCATCATGCTCACGGCGGAACCCAATATCTCTTACATCATGGGGGAGATTACGTCCCTCTACTTCCAACTCAAACCCAATATCTTTGTTGGTGTAGTAACGTGGCTGTACATTGAAAAGGTCTCTAATTAGCATAACTCTCCTCCAAATCTTCTTTCAAGTACTGTTTGTTTGGTAACAACTTAACAGCACCGTCAACAATCTCGCCAACAATACCTGACAGGAAGTTATGCACTTTCCCATCACCAGTAAGTGCCCATTCCTTCCCCCAAGCCACAGACCTTTTCTTGCCTAGGCACTCTAGGGCTTCTTTGAATGTTGGGTAGTCTGACAACAGAGACTTGGCAACAATCCTGCTATTGAAAGGGACAACACGGCCAACTTCAATACTGGTGATTAGGGTATTGTCCCCACGTAGTCCTTGCTTCCAACGGCGAACAGGTTTACGCATAACACTGTACACACGACCATTGTTATTACAGAAGCCAGTGCATAGGTTATCAAACTCAAGTAAGTTTGCTGGGATAATTGCCTCTTCACCTTTTTCCAGATCAAGTATAGTGGCAGTGCCGTCCATACGTACCTGTAGCACAAAGACTGGGGAGTTGTTAGCAATGACAATACTGTCAGACAGTCTGTAGTTGGCGTACTCCCAATCTTCACCATAAGACCAACCCATTACACATACTCCTCTATTAAGCCAAAGTCATCTAACCGACGATGTACCCTGGCCTCAAATGGCAACCCCTTAGAGGCATTGTCCAACACCCTTTTAACATCTTGAGGGTTAAGAAAACCATAAGAGTTAAGTGTCAACCCATCTTTAGCCCTGTTAAGCACACGCATTACTTGGCGGTACACCCAGCCCATGATTTTCTCATCCTTGAGCCAAGCATTGCTTAATACCCGGTACTCAAGTCCATAAGGCTTATAACGGAAGCTACCAAACGAACCATACAAAGCACGACGACGTTGGTCATTGTCATAATGGTTGAATCGAGCACCTAAACAAATGTCCAAAGTTTTTACAAGTTCAATGCAGGTTTCACGGTGCCTGATATCATCAGCACTTGCGCCATTAGTCCAGCCAATGTGGATGTGACCAGCACCAGTACGGAATGGGGCTTGTGCATTGGGTCGAGGGTTCTCCTTGCCTTTATCCCAAGCATTAAAGTCAGGCTCACAGCCCAGCTCCAAAGCTTCTGGTGGCATAGCAGCCATAATCTCTGCCGAGAAATCAGCAGATGGGGAGGCATCAAGCTCATACCCCGGCACCATGTCCTTAAGAATGGACATAACAGTTTTGATATTGCCAATGAATTCTTCTTCATTCTTGGCAGGGTCGATGTTAAATTCAAGGGCCATGCCATCCACTTGGACAGCACCCTTATCAACCTTGAATGGATTCTTCTTATCCCCTTGGATTGCACCATGTGCTGATACAAAACCATTGGGGCCACGCATAAATACTTCTGGGTCACAACCGATAAGGAAGGTCATTTATATTCACCTAGTTCAAAACAAGTTGTTGGATGTAGGGTTTAACATTGTCTTCTTCTGCACATGACTTACAGAGGAAGTTCTCTTTATCAAACCAGATAATGTCATCAGCGTCTGCTGCATCTGGTGCTTGTGTGCACCAACAGCAACCACAAGAGGTAGCAAGATTGAATTGCTCCTCTGTCACCATCTCCCCGTCATAAATCTTGAAAAGCTCTGGCCCTTCTTCTTCAATCACTTCGATGATTGACCTCAAATCTACAGTCAGATACCCACCGCCAACATAATTGCAAGACTTAGCAGTTACTTTGAACAGGTTAGGGGAGGTAAGAAGATTTTCCCATTGCTCGCTGTTTTCTTGGGCAAAGATACGGAACATAATGTCCCGATCATTTTCCAAAGTAGCTTCAACATAAGCTTGAGAATATTGACCAGTAGGCTTAACCTCTCGAACTACCTCTACCAAAGAAGGTACGCCCACATACTGCGATAGCTCTTTTGAGGACTTTTTTGGGAAGTTACTCACGTTACTGGTATTGGTATTGGCGGAGTAGGTCACGTATTTATAACCTTCCAACACCTGCTTATCAAACTCAATCATAGGACAGTTAGCGGCCAGTGCTTGAGGAACATTAAACTTGTAATACTCCATAGGAGCCACTTGCTTAATGTCACCATGCTTCAAGCCAACATTGGCTAAAGCTACGATAAGCATCCAATCCTCAGAGGCCCAGAACAATGTCTTACCGTCATTACTGCGCGTCATGTACATGGGTCGCTCAGCATTACGGGTGATGTTGAGGGTAGCATCACGCTTGTCATACCAAGTGAGAGCAAAAGCACCATTAACCTTTTTGATGGTATCTTCAACGGTGTTCTTGTTCATGTGGTGATACAAGGCTTCACTGTCCACATCGAATTGGAGGTAATCATCCAATTGGTACATAGAGCGGAGAGTGCCATTATGGGCACCAATAATATGCTCAAACTCAAACGGGTGGGCATTGATCTTATTGATAGCACCTTGAGTGGCATAACGGTTATGCCCCAGCAGCAGGTTATGGCTGCCTTGTATGAACTTGTCCCACTTCTTACTGTCGAACAATTCCCAAGGCGTACCAACCTCCTTAATTACCTTGGCTTCCCCTTTCTGATTGACGCTGAGCACACCTGTGCTGTGCGGGCCACGTACTGTATCCAATTGAAGGAGGTATTTAAATGCCTTCTCCTCTTGAAAAGTAATACGCCCCATTACCCCTACCAAACCACACATTATTTAACCTCCTTCTTTACAAAACGACCTTTTGCATCACGCGCAGGAGGGTCAAGGTTGATTGTTGACAGCTTGCCTACCTTACCAAGTGGACAGTAAGCCAGAATAAGTTGTGTTTCTGGGTGCTTGCCCTTGTACATAGGTGGGGATAAGGTAAATCCACACTCAAGCAGCGCTTTGATGCCCACTTTTTGTTGGTTATTTACAGTGGCGACAAGAACTGCCAGTCCATCATCAATTGCTTCTTGCTTTCTCATCTCAATAGCATTCTTGAGCTGTTGCAAATCAACTGTATTATTGTTGAGAGGACGTATGCCGTACTCCGCAGTTTTTGTTTGACCAAACCCCGCAATAATGTTAGCAGAGCAGCAACCCGGAAAATCAAAAACCTTCATTTGAAACCTCCAAAAAATTTTCTAACCTAAATTAAGACCTTTAGCACCCCATAACGGGGACTGCCCAATAATGGTCTATTACAATGAAATCAGCTTATCAACACACTCAAAGAAATACTTACGGCAATCATCCAAGTGTGCGCCATTAAACTCTGGGTGTGGTTGGAAACAAAGGGACTTGCTGAATGGGTACAGTACTACCTCAACATCGTAGTAACTTTCACACCAATCATCGTCACCTAAGTGCTCACGATCTTTAGACAGCTCACCACCATGTGCTAAGATAATGGCTTTACCCAAATCAGGACGCATCATCTGGTGGTGTGTGGATGAAACCTCGCCCAAGTAGGTACTATCACTGTAACTGTACAGTGGGTGAGTGCCACCAATAGCATGTTTATCTACATTCTGCCACATCTTACCGCCAGACATGACATTAAGGAACTGACCACCACGACAAATGCCTACCATTGGCTTCTTGCTAGCAAGGCATTGTTCAAACACCTCAGCTTCTGCTAAGTCACGGCGCAGGTTGCACATAGTTGTGCGGTGCTTTTCTTCCCCATACATCACAGGGTCAACATCTTCCCCACCAGTGAACTGTACAATGTCGGCCTCTTCAACACTGCTCACAATTTCATGGCCAGCATTTGTCCATAATTTTGAATAGGCATAAGAGCCATCAACAATATAAACTTTCATAGTACACCCATCTCCTTAAGTTTTTCTTTAACACCCAAGATGCCCTTGGGGTTTGGGTTAAAGATTCCAATACGGCGTGCAACATCTTGCATGGCATATTTAAATACACCATCAAACTTCAATGGCTGGTTTCCTGCTAGGTCATCTAAGAGACTACCATCAGCGTCACCCTCGATAAACATTTTTGAGTAGCCTTGGTAGACACGAAACTCATTGTAAGGTTTGTCAAAACGAACTTTAACCGGAGTATTGTTTATAAAGTTATCAAACACCTTTCCGGTTAGGAAGCCCCCATCAAATGCCATGTGCCCACCGCCGTAATAAATGTGGAACGTCCCATCTACAAGCTTGACATTATGCGCCAATACAAAAGCAACATGCTTATTGATACGATACTTACGGACAAGTTCATACCAACAATCAAGTTGATAAGGGAACTCCCATAACAAGCGAGTGGCAACACATGCTCCACCTAGATAAGTACCTGCCACGTTGGGATTCATAATGGCATAGCCATGCTTGAGCATGGTCTTACCTACCTTACTAATGAAGGCATCTTTGTAAGGGCTTTCTTTAGCCAGCCAGCTGAGATAAAGGGCACATTTATCAGGCCAGTCTTCTTTGCCCCTTAATTCCTCTCCGTTATAATCTTCTTCATAGCGAACCTGAAAGAAGTTGACTATTAACTTGAGTGGTGTGCCACCACGATGACCATTTAACCCAGCATGACATGCTGTATTAGGTGAGGCTTTGAACTTATCGTCCTCACTGATAGAGCCCCAGTAGGCACATTGATCAGTAGCAACTTTAACATCCTGATTTTTCAGCACTTTGTTCACATAGCTAAACATTACCTACCTCCATTTTCATTTCGACGTAGTGGATACATGACTCTTGGTAGAGCCGCTTGCATTTACGATAGTGGTCTAATGCAGCGTCGGCTTGTACACCGGGTTTAGCATTAAGCCATTGCTTGTAGCGCTTGTTCTTCACGTTGAACAGGCGCTTAAGTTGAGTTAACTCATCCATGCCTACCTCACAATAAAAATACTTAAACTAACACACGCCACAAACTTTTATCTAATTCAGCAGGGTGAAAACTACGACCATCCCCACGGACAGGTTCCTCACGTGAGCACCCACAATAACCACAGGTTTTGGTCACTGTCTTAGTGGCTTTTTCTAGCTCGGCGTAATGCAGCACAACCATGCCAGACCCGTACTCCCGTACAAGGTAATCCTCAACAGACTTAGGGTCTTCACTTGTCAATAGCCTGATGACCTTAGTTCTACTTGGGGTGTCTACAAGGTGAAACTTTACTTCATAATGTACTAAAGGCATGGTTAACCCCATTTTAATGTGTGAAATTGGTACGGCCAGTAGGATTTGAACCTACGACCTGCCCCTTAGGAGGGGGCTGCTCTATCCGCTGAGCTATGACCGTATGTTTGAATGGCTCTGTAAGCCCCTGTAAGGGGCATAGGAGAAGAGATAGGCATATAACCTGCCCTACCCTACACACTCACCCTTACAAGAGCTTACAGAGGCTTACAGTTGGTTCCCGGCACAGGACTTGAACCTGTAACCTATAGCTTAGAAGGCTATTGCTCTATCCAATTGAGCTAGTCGGGAGTATTATCACACCCCCTTAGGACGTTCGGTGAGGGTTAGTTTCCAGTCGGTGACTTGATCTTTCTTAATCACCATAAGCAAGGGTAAAGGGTAGCAACTACAATCTTTGTAAGACCACCTACTAACTCCGATGGAAGGTTTACCCGAGTAAAAGAATATTCGACCGTCCTCATCCATTGCGGCATAGTTAATGGCAGTATGAACATAGCCCCAAGGAATATCTAACGGCTGTGGTTCAGGTTGTTTCACACGATACTGGAAATCACCACTAAAACGGGGGTTGGTGGAGTTAGTCCAACCTGCCCCGTGGTTAAATTCTAATTTTCCCCCGTCAACAAACGCCTTAAAAACGTCAAGGTGTTTTCCAAGAGCGTGTTTAGTGAAGGAGCCTTTCAGAAAAGCATCAATATATTTTTGTTCAATCATTACCACTCTCCCGCTCAAAGATTGCCCCATCATTACAACGGACAGTGATTGTGCCGTTGTTGTCCTTATTGTAGGTTTTCACTTCGTGGTTGTTCTTGCAAACAAGCAAGAATTCATCAACGTCATCCACGGTAAAGCCCACATCTGAATAGAGGCCAGTTAGTACAGCACCACAGGCTGCAATAACCAGCCCAACAAACAGGCCAAAAACTAAATCACTCATATCGAATACCCCTTAGCAAACATGCACAAATGGAAAGACTCACCGTTCAGTGAGTTATGCTTATGGAGAAATAAAATACAGCGTAGGCCAGCCCTGTCAGAACTTTCCTGCCAATAGTCATTGGTGATGTGCTGTTCCTTTGGCTCTGGCACATGCTTGTACATGTCAAACAGGCCACTTAAAGCCCATATAGCCATACCAGTGCCAACAAACACCAACACTTCTCCCATCCCTACTTTGTTCATAGCCCTGTAAGCTCCTGTAAGGCCGTATAAGGCCGTTAAATAGGCTTACCTATCCTACCCTACAGGCTAGCCTTTCCAAACGCTTAAACAGGCTTAAATTTTTCTAATGTAAATTCAGCCCACTAGCACCCCGTAACTGGCCTGCTTCAGAATGGAGCTACTATGCCAGCAGCTTCTTATAGCTGCTCAACTTCTCTTGAGCCAATGCCTTAGTGTCAGCGGTATCAACACGCACACCATTAACCATCACCCACCAACACACACGGGCAGGACTTCTCACCACTTCAAAGGACACCATGGTAAACCTCCAAGGATGCTTCAATAAGCTGTTTGTTCCACTTGTGCTGGCATGTCTCAGCCATGCTGACAAGACGTTCCTTTGGCATGTCTTTCAACATGTTAGCAACGTCGATGAATGCCGCTGTCTTAGTAAACTCCCCTTTAGATTCATGCTCATCATAATCAAAGATGATGGTAAGGATACGGGCAGGGAGTTTATGCTTGTTTGTGATGAGAGTTTGCATAATATTTCTCTTTTTTCCTGTAAAAAAGGGTCATATAAGTATATCTAGTATACTTCTGCGGAGCAGGCTTCCCATTCTTGTTTATTGTTTTTCTTCTTTCTCTTGCTTCTCTTAAGAATAGTTCTGTTAGAACAAACAAGATCGAAGAGCTAAACACTTAAGGATAATATATAAATACACATACAATGCTTAAGCATTCAGACAAGACAAAGCCCCTAATACTTCTAGGGGCTTTATCATTTACAACATTAGGTTATGCCGCTTGTTGGTCTTGTTCTTCAACCCCTTCAATCATTTCTTCAAAGTTACACAAGGCCAGCACTTGCTTAATGGTGACATCATTAACATGCACTTGAATCTTATCAGCATCATCGGGGTTTGCCTCAACCATTTTCATAGCCTTAGCATGTTGAGCTAACACATTCTTCAAGGCTTGCTCAAGATCAAAACCTTTATAGGGATTCTTTTTCTTCAAGTCCCACCACATAGTGGCCTTGGCCGCTTCAAAGTGTTCTTTGACATGTTCCTTACCAGACCATCCGCTGAAACCTTTACCATCTTCAACCTTGAGCCCACCGAATTGAACAAACCATTCGACTAAGGCTTGGCCGTTGATAGTATTACCTAACCCATCGACCAAGGTTTGTGCGAATGTCCAATCACCATGATCGTAGGCATGTTTGATAGTTGCGACCGCTGCAATCTGTACCATATCACGCGCTTTGTTCACTGAATTAACAGCACGCTTTTGGATACGTGACAGCTCAGCAGCATCTTTAGCAAAGATATATTTGATAGCCATGTTTGTTACCTCCAGTTTGTTTGGGTTATGCCTTAGCAGTTGGGATATTCTTATACCAACCAGCCAAGTTATGCTTAGCACCACGATAAACGTGGGTATTCATGCGCTTAAGCTCTTTGCGTGACTCAATGGTGTTAAGCTCATTAAGTACAGCAATCTTTTTGAACTTGTTTGCAATCTTGCTACCCTTTGGACGCATGTCTTTTAGTGTGCCATCGGGGTTAACAGGGTTAATGCGTGGTTTCTTTTGGAAGGCCATTTTATTCACCTCTCTAGATTTTTAATAAGCACTCATTGAATGCCTATTAAGAATCTAGATAGATTCTCGCTGGCTATGGTTGGCCAGACTTAGCAGGGCCAGTGCCTAAGCACTAACAACTACTCCCCAGTTATCCTCTAGCTATCCACGGTTGCTAATCGCTTCAATCTAGCCATTGTATGGGCACTAGGTAGGCCCCCTAACTACTCTTCTTCCCCTAGCAGGCTGGGGTAATAACATAGGCCGTATTTAGCCGAGGACTACAAACTGTCCTGAAGTCATCAAACCTTTCGTTTAGCCACCATCCCAAAGGGACAGCTATCAAACTACTTAGCCCAACGCCTAACACTCTCTGTTAAGTACAGTTATCGACCGTTGCCGCTAGTCAGTAGGCCCGTTTGCCTTTGACGCTTACCATTCTACAGCAATCTAACTTATTGTCAACCTAGCATCTTGTGTTAGACATTGGCCCTAAGGCTTACCCTAACGTGCAATGGCTGGCGTGTACCGTTATCCGCCTGACTAAGCCCCCTAGGCTTAAGCCGTCACACTTGACGCTTGATTGACATACTACACAAGGTAGTTAAGTTAGTCAACCACCTGTTAGCTGTCTGGCTAGGCCATGTCGCTAATCAGTGAGGCCATCCTACATAGACGGGATAAGGTAGTCAACACTGGTAATTTATACAGGCATTGTTAGGCGTATATATAGAAGCACTCGCGTACGCACAGACAATACCCACTATACATACTCGCCCCGTCAGGGGCATATAAGCTAGAGCCCAGTAAATACGGGGGTGTGATGTGGTAGATGGTGGGGGAGTGTAATACACCCCGTCCCTACCTGGGCCAATACCATGTATACACATGTATACTTATGGATGAATCCTGAATGTCTCGCCCGAAGGGCTTAATAAGCTGTACATACGTACAGCGAGTATGTCCTAAGGGGGTACAAGGGGGGAAGGGGGTTAGTTCTATAGTGCAATACCCCTCAAAAATTTCTAGGGGAAATTACAGTCCCCCTAAAATTTCTAATAGAAATTACCCCCTCTCAAGAATTCCCAGTATGTTCCTGTCGTTAAGCTTAAGGATAAGCTTATGTTCCCTAAGAGTAGCACGAAGTTATTCCTAAGGGTAAACGAAGAGGAGCTATTAAGTTGGCTAGCGCCAACGAGAATACCTATAGAATTAGGTATGCAATAAACGACGAAGCGATAGCTGAGTCATAAGACATGTCTTAGGAGAAAACCGAATGACCGACATTACTTTAAGCACTATCACAAGTGGGTATAACGTCTCTAAGATCAATACCAACTTTGAGAAGCTTGAGCAAGTGGTTAATGATGAAGTGTTACACCGAGTAGGTGGTAATAACGTCATGAACCAACACTTGGATATGAACGGCTATTCTATTCTTAATATTGGTGTTGATGAGAACTCACCAGATAGCTTCATTACATTAGGAGCTGCTGACCTGAGGTATTACAATGTCAGTGGGGATAAGCTCACTGGCCCTATGGATGTGGATGGGCAACAAGTAGTTAACCTACCAGCCCCTACACTTTCTCATCAAGCTGCTAGAAAGCAGGATGTGGATACAGTACAAGCTAATGCGGAAGCTCTTGTTGCCGCTGAAGCTGATGTACGATTGGCAACAGATAATAGCTTACAGAATCAGATTCTTGGGCTAGTGGCTGTACCAGCCAGTCCCTTTGCTGCTGTATCATGGCATGACCAAGTAATTAACGACACCTTCACTATTCCCCCTAACAAGAATGCTTGGTCATTTGGCCCAGAGCTTTCTATTGGCGTAGGTGGTGAAGTGGTGGTCGGTAGTGGTTCCTTTTGGACTATTGCGAATGGAGAGTTAGTTTAATGTCTAAGATTAGAGTAGATGAAATTGCTACGTTGGATAATAGCATTATTGTCCCACTAGCAGAGGTTGTATTGGATGCTGATCTAGCTCCATACATCAAACCAGATAGTCCTACAGGGGCTATTACAATTCCTGTCGGCACTACAGCAGAACGTCCTGCTAATGGTGTCGGTAAGTTTCGATATAACAGTACGCTAGGAAGGCCAGAGGTTAATAATGGCACCTCTTGGGGTAGCTTAGGTGGTGCCACTGGTGCCGGTAGTGATGATGTGTTCTATGAGAACAGTAAGACCATCACAGCAAGCTACACTGTTTCAACCAATAAGAATGCAATGACAGCAGGGCCGGTAACATTAGATGTTGGTGTGTCGGTAACAGTACCGGCTGGCAGTGCATGGACAGTGGTATAAGGAGAGAATATGTCTACAACAATTAGATCAGAAACCACTCGCTCAGTAGTAGTGGTAAATGGTGTGGATGTATTGAGCGTCAAGCCAGATGGTAACTTAGATATCCTAACTACCACTGGACTCACTGACACTCATATCCCATTGATGAAGCAGTTTAGTGCAATTAGTACAACTAGCGGTACTTTTCAAGACCAATTGAATATTCCGAGTTGGGCTAAGAAGATAACTATTAGTCTTAACGGAGTGAGCACGAACGGTGTTAGTAACTTGCAATTACAGCTAGGAACTTCAAGCGGGCTTGAAAGCACCGGATACGTCGGCGGCGCGGAGCTTAACGCCACCGCCACCGTAAACACGACCGGTATTCAACTTACCCGCGCAACAGGGGCAAGTAGTGCGACCGACGTTAATATTACCCTTCACAAACACACTGGCAATACTTGGGTAGCTGCTGGCACCTGCTACATAGCGGACGTTCTGCGTGTGGGCTATATCAATGGCAAGAAGTCTTTATCTGGCACCCTAGACCGCATCCGCCTAACTACAGTAAACGGCACAGACGTATTCGATGCCGGTTCATTCTCAGTATTAGTGGAGGGCTAAGATGAGTATTGTTAAAACAGCAAAAGTACAAACAGGCATTAGCACTACCTCTACTAATAACTTCCACACTCGCGCACCAGAAGATGGCACCTTAAGGATTAGTCGCGGCAACGCTGAATCGCCAATCTCTGACGTGCTGACTGTTGGCGCTGACGGTTCAATTACGGGCGCAGTTTATGGGCTTAAAACACTGCAAGACGTTACAGGCCTACGAAACCCAAACATCGTATACACAAACAGCAAGCCTTACCCTATTGACGTCGTTGTGAATGTCTCAATCGCCAACACAAACACCTTTACGCGGCTTGTTGTTGATGGTGTTGATTTTTCAAAAACAACTGCCCCCGGAAGCGGAACGTATACCTATGAGTTAAAGGGCGTTGTTCCTCCAAACAAAGGCGTTCAGGTAACTGGCGGAAGTTTCACAATCCAGTCATGGCGGGAGTCGCAATAATGAATTACTTCAAAAAAGACGGCATTGTTTACGCTTTCAGCGACGAGCAGCTGGGGCAAGGCTATGGCTCAGATATGGAGCCAATGACGTCCGAGGAATTGGACGCCCACCTGAACCCGCCAAAGCCAAAGGAGCAGCTACAGGCTGAATACACGGCTTTCATGCAATCCATCCTAGATGGCAGGGCTCAGGACTATGGTTATGACAGCGTGGCCACGGCAGTGACATACGCTGAAGAGCCTAGCGTACCTAAGTTCCAAGAGGAAGGCAAGGCATTCCGTTCGTGGCGCTCTGCTTTCTGGGCTAAGGGGTATGAGATTATGGCACAAGTAGAAGGTGGTGAACGAGGTTTGCCAACTAATGAAGAGCTGCTTGCTGAACTACCTACATTCCCACTTGAACCTCAAGAGGAAGCTACAGCAGAGCCGGAGGTAGTATGATATACCTTAAATGGCTTGGTCTGTTTGCCCTTGACGTCCTGCTGCACATCTCTATGCTAATTGTCCCTCAAGTGTTGGCTTTGTTTACAAAAGCACAACCTTACAAAGAGGGGGATGAGGAGTATTCTTGGGGTGGTTGGTGGGGCACTTATGACAACCCACCTCAAGGTGATGAGGGCTTCGTAGAGAAGCGAGCAACCTTCCCTAATGTAATCACTGGCTGGAAAGGGTATGTCAATCGTGTCCACTGGATGTGGAGAAATCCATTATACGGTTTCCAGAAGCAAGTGGCGGTGGAGTATGACACAGGCATCTACTTGAAGGTAAAGGGTAACTTAAACATCAGTGACAAGTATAAGGTTCCGGGCTACTACTTCGTAAGAGCCTATAAGGACGGTAAGCTTGTTGGTTTTGAGTACTACCTTGTTAAGCCATACAAAGAGAACAAGTGCATTCGTATCCGACTAGGTTGGAAGTTTGCCACTGATAAGTTTGAACGGTATGGTTTTGCTCAGCTAGTGGACACCATCAATCCAGTTAAGAAGTACGGAAAATAAAGGAGGGGCCAAGGATGGCCTAACTAATATGATCGAGAAAGAAAAACTTTTAGATGCTATGGGCCGTCCATTGACTCAGAGCTTGTTCTTAGAGGTAGGTTACTCTGACTATGCAGTGTACACCTTAAAGGACTATGACCATGAGTATAAGGGCAAGGTATACCCATCGCTTAAGAAGCTCTATCTGGCCGAGGAAGACCCCACAGAGTATAACTTTGCCACTAAGCACCTGTTAGGTTGGCAGCATTGGAAACGTCTTAATGAAAACAAAGTGCTGGCTAAGCATATTGATGAATGGCGAGAAGAGCTTGAGTTGAAGATTCGTTCACAAGCTGTACGTGACATGGTTAGTATGTGTGCCAATGAGGGCGGTAACTTCTCTGCTGCTAAGTTCTTAGCTGAACGTGGCTGGGATAAGCGACAAGCTGGTCGCCCATCTAAGGCAGAGAAAGAGCGTCATTTACGAGTGGAAGAAAGGATTAACGAAGAGTTCAGTGCTGACATTAAGCGCATGGGCGACTATAAGAGGTAAGGAATGGCTGAAGAAGATTGGTTGGAGGAGGCCAAAAGAAAACTCCAGAGAATGCCTAAAGAAGCTCTTGAGGTAAGACAGAGGGCTCTTGAAGACTTATACTTCTTTGCTAAGCTAGTAAACCCCGGATACATGTACGGGGAGGTTCACCGAGAAGTATTTGCTTGGATGCAAGAGTATACTTTGTTCGGGTATAAGAAGAGCATCACTGGCAACAAGCTAATCATGCTACCTCGTGCTCACCTTAAATCTCACATGGTAGCTACTTGGTGTGCTTGGATTATCGCTAGGCACCCTGAGGTGACAATGTTATATGTGTCAGCTACAGCTAGCCTAGCTGAGACCCAGTTGTATGCAATTAAGAACATCTTAGCCTCTTCTGTGTTTAACAGGTTCTTCCCTGAGTACATTCACCCACAAGAGGGTAAGAGGGAGAAGTGGTCTTCAACAGCCCTGTCTGTAGATCACCCACAGCGCCGTGAGGAAGGTATTCGAGATGCCACTATCAGTACAGCAGGCCTAACCACAAACACCACAGGATGGCACGCTGACGTCATTCTAGCTGATGACTTGGTAGTCCCTGAGAATGCTTACACTGAAGATGGTCGTGACTCTGTAGCTAAGAAAGCATCTCAGTTCACCTCTATCCGTAACGCAGGTGGCTTCACAATGGCTTGTGGTACACGATACCACCCAGCAGATATTTATGCCACTTGGCGGGAACAGTTCTATGACGAGTATGATGAAGAGGGTGTTAAGATTGACACCTTGCCTGTGTGGGAGATCAAGGAGTTTGCTGTAGAGTCAGATGGTATTTTCATCTGGCCTAGGGTTGTACGGGAGGATGGCAAAGCATTTGGTTTTAACCAGAGCGTACTGTCACGTATTCGAGCTGAGTATATTGACCGAGTGCAGTTCTTTGCTCAGTATTACAATAACCCAAATGACCCCGGCTCTGATAGGATTAGTAGGGAGAAGTTCCAATACTTCAACCAGCGGCTACTCAAGAAGCAAGGTGGTACTTGGTATTACAATGACAGGAAGCTTAACGTATATGCAGCGGTGGACTTTGCGTTCTCCTTGTCCCGTAAAGCTGACTACACTGCCATTGTAGTTATTGGTGTTGACTATGCTGGTAACATCTATGTACTTGACATAGACAGATTTAAGTCTGATAAGATTGTGGAATACTTTGAACACATCAAAGAGCTACACTCTAAATGGTGCTTTAGGAAGCTTAATGCAGAAGTGACAGTTGCACAGAGAGTGATTGTCAATGGTATTAAAGACTACATCAAGAAAGAGGGTATGACCCTATCAGTACAAGACTTCCAACCCACAAGACGAGAGGGCAGTAAGGAAGAGCGTATTGCAGCTATCCTTGAGCCACGTTATGATGAGATGATGGTGTGGCACCATGAAGGTGGATGGACGCATGTACTGGAAGAAGAACTTGTGCTTGCAAGGCCCGCACATGACGATATTAAAGATAGTTTGGCAAGTGCTGTGAGTATCTCTACAGCCCCTGCAAAAAGCTCATCTAGCTCAGCTATGGAGCTTCTGATGGCAACAAACAAGAGATCGAGATTTGGAGGAGTTCAATTTAGATGAGCAGGAAAGTAGCAGAGTTATCCAAGGTACTTAATCGAGAGGATGGTGCAGCTTGGATTTCAAACCTATGGGACACATACAATGACCAACGTAGGTCAAAGATTGGTGAATGGTTAGAGCTTAGAGATTACATCTTTGCCACTGACACCTCGACAACAACTAACAGTAGCCTTCCTTGGAAGAACTCAACTACTATGCCAAAGCTATGCCAGATCAGGGATAACTTGCACTCTAACTACATCAGTGCTCTGTTTCCAAATGACAACTGGCTACGTTGGAATGGTTATAGCAAGAGTGACTCTACCAAGAAGAAAGCTAAAGCCATCCAAGAGTATATGGCCAATAAGTGCCGAGAGACTCACTTCCGTACAGAGGTCTCTAAGCTCCTGTATGACTATGTAGATTATGGCAATGCCTTTGCCATGCCTTACTACGAAGAGTCCACCAAGGAGCTTGCAGACGGCTCTGTGGTGGCAGATTATATTGGCCCTAGGTTAAAGCGTGTAAGTCCTCTGGACATTGTGTTTAACCCTACAGCAGATTCATTCCGTGAGAGCTTTAAGATCATCCGATCTTTGAAAACTGTAGGTGAGCTCAAGAGATTGTCACAGACAGAACCTGAGAGTGCCTTCTGGGCGCCCGCAGTGGCCCGTAGAGAAGAGTTAAAGCAAGTGCTAGGGGGTTACCGCAGGGAGGACTTTGACAAGGCTTCTGGGTACTCTGTAGACGGTTTTGGTAATTTACAAGAATACTACGGCAGTGACTTTGTAGAAGTGTTAGAGTTCTTTGGTGATTACCATAACCCTGAGACTGGTGATATCCACACTAACCGAGTGATTACAGTAGTTGATAGGTCTATTGTGGTACGTGATGTTGAGATTCCATCTTGGTTTGGACATGCCCCCATCTACCACGTAGGTTGGAGGTTCCGTCCTGATAACCTGTGGGCAATGGGCCCATTGGATAACTTGGTTGGCATGCAATACCGTATCGACCACCTAGAGAACTTAAAGGCAGATGCCCTAGACTTAGTTGTGCATCCTCCGCTCAAGATCATTGGTGAGGTAGAGGAGTTTGTGTGGGGGCCGGGTGCAGAGATTCATATTGACGAGAATGGGGATGTTAGTGAGGTAGCTAAGAACCTGCAAGGGCTGATAGCTGCTGAGAATAACATCGCTGCCTATGAGTCTCGTATGGAGCTTTACGCAGGTGCCCCAAGAGATGCTATGGGTATTCGTACCCCCGGTGAGAAGACTGCATTTGAGGTGCAGCAATTACAAACTGCTGCTGGTAGAATCTTCCAAGAGAAGATCACTAACTTTGAGATTGAACTGCTTGAGCCATTGCTCAATGCTATGCTGGAAGTGGCTAGACGTAATATGAACCAAGCAGATGTTATCCGTGTGGTTGATGATGAGCTAGGTGTACGTGAGTTCCTGACAATCACCAAGGAAGATATCACTGCTAATGGTGTATTACGTCCTGTTGGTGCGAGGCATTTTGCTAAGCAAGCACAAGACCTACAGAACTTGATTGGTGTGTTCAACTCTCCGATTAGCCAGTTCATTGCACCTCACACTAGCGGTAAGTCTCTCACCCAGTTTGTTAATGACATTACTGGTCTTGAGGGCTACAACATCTTCAAACCTAACGTAGCTGTGTTTGAGCAACAGGAGACTGCTGCAATTCAAAACCAAGCACAGGAAGACTTAGAGATGCAAGCGAGGGCGCCTAGCGAGTAATATGAAAACGTCTTGGACACAAGGCTTAGATGCCGATCAAAAGAAGGACGTTGTGGCAGATTTCAAGGGGTCTCTTGTAACACGCAAGAGACTCTCTGACATGCTACAAGCAAAGTTAGCTAACTCTGTTAAAGGCTCACACAGCAAGGATGGTTATGATAACCCTAATTGGGCATACCTCCAAGCTGATGCTAGAGGCTATGAGAGAGCACTTTCTGAAGTTATTTCACTTATTTCTGAGTAGGTTTCTCAAAAACCTCTAGAAAAGGGGTCTATATAAGTATATTTAGAAATTATATAGGAATTGATTGTTTATTGATTATCTTCTTATATAATCCTAATCAAATCTAAAAGGATAGATAAATGGCAGACCAGCCTAATGATATTTTTTCAAATGCACCTGAAGTTAAACCAACTACCCAAGAGGTTAACCAGGGGCAGGAAGTAGCACAACCTAGCAACCAGCTAGCAGAGATGCTCAAATCAATTAAGAATGAGCAAGGTGCTCAGAAGTACGACAGTGTTGAAAAAGCCCTTGAGGGTCTATTGCACGCCCAGAACTATATTCCTCAATTAAAATCTGAGCTAGAGAAAGAGCGGGAGGAATTGAACAGGTTGAAGGTTGAGCTAGATCAACGAGGCAGTATTGAAGAAGTCGTCGAAAGATTGACTGCTAAGCAGAAAGAGGCACAAGGCAAGGAACAACCGACCGGGCCAAGTGGTCTTGATGAACAAGCAGTATTGCAACTCGTGCAGAAGAGTTTGTCCCAAGCTAAAGAGCAGGAATCGGCAGTAGCCAATCAAGCACGAGTACAACAAGCTTTGCAATCTAAGTTTGGTGAGAAGACACGTGAGGAAGTAGAACGACGAGCTAAAGAGCTTGGCACAACTCCTCAAGAACTTGGAGCATTAGCTAGCAAGAATCCTAGTATGGTTCTTGCATTGTTCAACGCAGCCTCACAGGCTGGCGTAAAACCAACCACTGGCAGTGTACACATTGCGGACACTTACCGTAAGCAAACTAAGGTTGAACTTGAGCGTCCCACTAAATCTATGTTAGCTGGTGCCTCAGGAAAAGACCAAGCAGAGTATATGCGTAAGGTTAAGGAAGCCGTGTACGCTCGGCATAATATTGAATCATAAGGAAAAGTAAATGCAAGTAACTTCTAATACTCGTGCATTCATCGAAGCGGAACAGTATTCCGATTTCATTCTGATGAACCTGCATGACGGCCTGCTTGGCGAGTCTTTCTACCGTAACGTATCTGACTTCGGCAAGGGCGAAACCCTCCACATTAAAACCGTTGGCTCTGTAACCATCCAAGAAGCTGAGGAAGACACCCCGCTGGTGTACAGCCCGATTGAGACTGGTGAGGTAACTTTCCAGATCACCGAATACAAAGGTGATGCTTGGTACGTGACCGATGACCTGCGTGAAGATGGTTCTGACATTGAGATGTTGATGGCAGCTCGTGCTGCTGAGTCCACTCGTGCAATTCAAGAGACCTTCGAGTCTAACTTCCTGCGTACTGCTGGTAAGTATTACGAAGATAACCCTGGCCCGCATTTGATTAACGGCTTTGCCCACGCAATCGTCTCCAGTGGTACTAACAAAGCATTCCAACTGGATGGCCTGATTAAAGGTCGTCTGGCTTTTGACAAAGCCAACGTCCCGGCTGAAGGTCGTGTGTTCATCTGTGACCCGGTTGTAGAAGCAACCCTGAATGGTCTTGTAACCATCACCCACGACGTAACCCCCTTCGGTGAGGAAATCCTGAAAGGTGGTATGGCTCGTGGCCAACGCTTCATTATGAACCTGTACGGCTGGAACATCATCACCTCTAACCGTCTGTATGTTGGTGACTTCAACGACGGTACTACTTCCATCACTGGTGGTGTAGCTAACCTGATGATGTGTGTTCTGGATGACCAATGCAAGCCGATTATGGGTGCATGGCGTCGTCTGCCGAAGGTAGAAGGTGAGCGTAATAAAGATCGTGCTCGTGATGAGTTCGTATCTCGCTGCCGCTACGGCTTTGGTATCCAACGTGTGGACACTCTGGGTGTTTACGTTACCAGCGCAACCGCTATCTCTAACTAAGGAGAATAAGAATGGCTTTTGAAAATAGTGCTGGCCTTGGTGTAAACAACCATTATGGCCCGCGTGACACTGGTGGCACTCAAGGTGTGTATAAGACCGAGGGCTACTACAATGAATTTATTTACAACATTGATGGCCAGAACCTGCCTGTCAAGTTTCCGCGCAATGTGGAAGTAATCGGTGTAGACGAGACCTTTGTAACAGGCAACGTCACCGCACTGACCGTAGGTGGTGTTGATGTAATTGCAGCCACTGAGGCGGCTCCAGTAGCAGTAGTAGCTGCTAACACTGGTGTACTGGCTCAAACTGGTGGCACTGCTGGTTACATTGTTGTACGTTATAAGACTGCCCCCGCTGGCGTCACTGTAGCGTAATTCGAGGGCTGGTCAGGTAACACTGGCCAGCCTTTTTCTTTATGGAGGTTTTATGCCAGAACATGTAAACATTTTAGATTCACAACGACACGAAGCTAAGCATGCCTCTACAGCTACAGCTAACACAGTATTGCATGCTAAAGGGGATGGCACCACAGAGTTTAAGTTTCTTAACTACGCAAACCTAGCAAACATTCCAACACCGAAAGGTTACGTCTCTGTATTGACAAGTGCCTCTACAGTAACTTCTCAACAACCAACAGCAGTAAATACTCCCTTGCAAGTAGAGTTTGGTGCTGGTGTAACTACAGCAGATGCCACTCTTGATAACACTGGTGTCCTTACTTTTAACCAAGCAGGTGATTATTTCATCACTGTGTTCTTGCGTTATGGCAGGACTACTTCAGCAGGACAAGCAATCCTGTTTAACAGATTCTTGGTTAACGGGGCACAAATCCTTAACTCTAATGTGGTTAAGCTGCCAGATCAAGATATCGTAGTTCCATTCTCAGCCACCCTTGCTTACACAGCAACCGCTGGCGATACTGTTAAGATGGAGATTATGCGAGACTCTGCTGGTGTTAATAATGGTGGTCTGTTCCGCATTGTGCCCACAGCAGCAGGTTGGAATCCAGCCCCTTCTGCAACTCTTGTTTTGAGTAAGTTCATTGGTGGGGTAGTAGGCGCATGAAGCTAACACTGTTAGAGATTGTACAAGACATTCTCAATGACCTAGATTCAGATGAAGTCAACAGTATTGATGATACCGTTGAAGCACAACAGATAGCACAGATTGTAAAATCTACATACTTTGCCTTGCTCTCTAACAGGAATTGGCCACACCTAAAGAAAGGCATTAAGCTAGAAGCTTATGCTGACCTTACTAAGCCAACTCACATGAAGTTAGCTGACAATGTTAAAGAGCTGAGTTTTGTTAATTACGACAAGCGTAAGCTTAACGAAACTAGGAAAAGGTATGAGCAGATTAAGTGGATGGAACCAGATGACTTCCTAGCTTATACCAACAAAAGGAATAGTGACGAACCAACTGTAAAGGTAGTGGTTGACTTCTCTGGTATTGATTTGCTTATTCGGAATGACCAACAGCCAACCTATTACACATCTTTTGATGACAGTAATATGGTGTTTGATTCTTATGATGCTCAAGTGGATGATACACTTGTGGCTGCTAAGTTTCAGGCACAGGGTTATGTAATCCCAACTTGGTCTCCAACCGATGACTTTATCCCTGACTTACCTGATGAGGCATTCACTTTGCTTCTGGAAGAGTCTAAGAGCAGGGCGTCATTCAAGCTTAAGCAAGTGCAAGATGTTAAAGCTGAGCAAGAGGCTGGTAGGCAGAATCGCTGGCTAAGCCGTAAAGCTTGGCGTGTAAATGGAGATCAACAATACCCTGATTATGGTAGGTTGTCTAGGAAAGGTAAACGAGATTCAACTTTTAGGAGTAGGTAATGCAGGAAGAGTATAACGGTTATTTGATTGTAGGTGATGGCACTTACGGGATGAAAGAGATTAAACCTATAGGTAAGGGCTCTGTACACCTCCAATTAAGAGGGAAATATACTACCTCTGCCTTAGCTAAAGTTGCTATTGATCTACATTCTAAGAGCACTAAGGGGGTTAAAGGTGGCAAGGCAGACGAGTCTAGTAGAGATTAACAACTTTGTGGCTGGCCTTATCACTGAGGCTAGCCCATTAAACTTTCCACCTAATGCCTCTCTAGATGAGGTTAACTTTGTATTGCGCCGTGATGGTAGCAGGAAGCGAAGATTAGGAATGGATTATGAGGGTGGGTATTCAATTATCAACACCCCTTATTCTGTTATGGATGGTGGTGTTGTACAAGCGTTTAGATGGGACAATGCCGGTGGTGATGAAAGACGTACATTCATTGCAGTACAGGTTGCCAATGCCCTTTATGTGTTTGATGGGGGGCAGCCTGTAATCAGTGGTAGTCAATTATACAACACAGCATTCTCCACAGTAGGGACTAAGAAGTTTTCATTTGCTGTAGTAGACGGCATCTTAGTTATTGCAAACGGCTCTCCTTCTATCACCCTACTTAAGTATGATGACGGAGAGTTCATTGAAGAGTCTGTGTCACTTAAGATCAGGGACTTGTTTGGTGTAGAAGATATCTATGGTGGTGTTAACCTACGTGAAGGCTCTAACATCTCCAAAAGGATTAGTGGTCAATCACATAACCATGTTTACAACCTCCGTAACCAGACTTGGGCACTACGTCCTAAGGTAGTTGATGTTGAAAACACACAAGACGCCATTACTGAATTTATTAGTAAGGCTGGTGCTTGGCCATCTAACGCTGACGTAGTAACCTTCTCACTATACCCAGATGCTAACGATGAAGATGACCGACTGACGGACAGGTTTAATGCCAAGGATGTTGCCTTCAACATCATCGGTACATCGCCTGCCCCTAAAGGTTATTTCATCATTGATGCTTTGTCTAGGGGCAATAGTCGGTTAACTGAGATTGCTAACCTGCACGGCAGGGTAGGCCTTAACTATTATGTGTCAACATTACCAGAGGATAGAACCCCAGGTGGTGCTACAGTAGTTGCTGAGTACGCTGGTAGAGCATTCTATGCTGGCTTTAGTGGAGAGGTTATAGGTGGGGACTCTATCTCCCCTCGTATGTCTTCTTATGTACTGTTCAGTCGTTTGGTAGACAGCAGTGCTGACCTAGGTACTTGCTACCAAGCAGGAGACCCCACCTCTAAGGAAGAGCCTGACCTACTAGACACTGATGGTGGCTTCATCAGGATTGATGGTGCTTACGGCATCACAGCCCTTGTTAATGTAGGTTCAGCCCTGTTGGTAATTGCTGCTAATGGGGTATGGAAGATTCAAGGTGGTAGTGAGTTTGGCTTTAAGGCCACTAACTACATGGTAGAGAAAGTAACACCTTATGGTTGTACCTCTCCCGGTTCAATTGTTCAAGTTGACAGTGGCGTGATCTACTGGTCTCAAGATGGTATTTATAACGTAGCTAAGAACCAGTTCGGTGACTATGTTGCAGACAACTTGACACAGAAGACTATCCAAACATTATATGACTCACTGGACAACACAGACAAAGTTAATTGCTCTGCTGTCTATGACTCTTACGAAAGGAAAGTTACTTGGACTTACAACAACACCACGCTTAAGAGTGGCAATGTCAAGCAGCTTGTTTTGGATATCACCCTTGGTGCATTCTACAAGGTAGAGTTGTATGGAGGTGGTACGCCTAAAGTAGTTGGTGGTGTATTAGTCCCTCCTTATAAGCTTGAGCTAGGGTTTGATGATGTAGAGGTTGGTGGCGAGGATGTTACTGTCCTTGGTGAGAAGGTAACTATCTCATTCGCTATTGAGACCCCCTCACTAACAGAGGTTGCATACTTGACTATCACCAGTGCTACAGAGGCAGGCACTTCATTCACCTTCTCCAAATACTCTGACGCTAACTTCAGAGATTGGGCTAGTTACAACGGCCAAGGGTTTGATGCTAATGCATACTTATTGGCAGGTTGGCTGTCTGGTGGGGATAACCAGAGACAGAAAGCAGTACCTTGGCTCACTACATACTTCCACAGAACAGAGGATGGATTCAATGTGGATGAGTTTGATGACTTTGTGCCAAGGAATGAGTCAAGTTGTAAGGTGAGCAGCCAATGGAACTGGACTAATAGTGCTGCTGCTGGTAAGTGGGGAAAGCCATTCCAAGCTTACAGGCACAAGAGGCATTTCATCCCAGTTAATGAGAATGGTGATTTTGACAATGGTGAATTGCTTGTTGTCACTAAGAATAAACTTAGGGGCAGTGGTAAGGCAGTGTCAATACTGTTTGAAACTGAGCCGGACAAGGATTGCCATTTGGTGGGGTGGTCGATGATTGTAGGGGCTAATTCTTATGTATAAGATTCAAGAGGAAGACAACTTAGAAGCTTTCAAGGAATGTCTTGAACTAGGCCGTTTGCATTATGCTGAGGTAGAAGTCAAGAACGATAGAATCCCATACAACTATAACTTTGAGACGATCAAAGCCTTGCAGTCACTTGGCCTACTTACTGTAGTAACCGCCAGAGGGGAGGACAACTCCCTTCTCGGTTACGTTGCATTCTTCACTGGGGAGGATTTCCAAACATCAGTGGTGTGTGCAAGGGAGCTTGGCATGTTTGTCAAGAAGGAGTACAGAGGCACGTCACTGTTCTACAGGATGTTTAAGATGGCTGAAAATTGTCTAAAAGAGAAAGGCGTAAAGGCCATCTACATCATGTTCAAGAAAGGGCATGACGCTGGGTTTGCTGGTCGTCTTGGTTATGAACTAACAGAAACCGTATATCAAAAGGTGGTATAAATGGCAGCAGTATCTACGATTGTAGCTGTTGCGGCTGTTGCTGTTGCTGGTGTATCTGCTTATGAGCAGAAGCAACAAGCTAAGAAAGCCGCTAAGAAAGAAAAAGAAGCACGTGCTGTAGCTAGTGCTGAGCAAGCAGCTCAACAGACAGCACAGACACGAGCACAATTAAGGGAAGAGAGAATCCGAAGGGCACAAATCCTACAGCAATCACAGAACACTGGTGTTGGGGGTAGCTCAGGAGCTAGTGGCTCTACTGGAGCATTGGCAACCACTGTTGGTAGTAATATTGCAGCAGCCTCTAGACAAGCTAACTCAGCGAATGCTATTAGTGGGTTGCAACAACAAGCTGCTGATGCTAGGACTAAAGGAGCTGAGATTGCAGCTACAGGTCAGTTAGCATCTAGCTTACTGTCTGCCGGTGGCAGTATCTTTGGGGCTACAGCAAGTACAACCCCTCCGCAACCTACACAATCTGGCACACCACAGACAGGTGCATTCTCTCCGGCTACACAGCCGAACCCGTATGATTTGAATAACATCTTCCGCTAAGAGGTAATATGGCTAGTCTTGAGGAATTGAACGGCTCTGCTGGGCCTACTATTGACGATTTTAACTTCGACAAGGATACAGTTGCACCAGTGGTCAATAAGGCTTCTAACCTTAACCTAGCCACTTACACGGCAGCCTTGTCAGATAATCCACAGAACATCATCGACACTTACAGGGCCACTGAGGCAGAGCTTACACTTGAAGGTAAGTCCCAGCTAACTACTGAGATTCACAATCAAGCTAAGCAACGTGCCTACCAAGCAAACCTGAAAGCTGCCACATCTATCTTAGCCGACCCTAACATCCCTGATGAAGAGAAGTTACGGATTGCTAATGAGCTGGCAGATGTTAATGGCAGGCAGTATGAGTTGCGTAACCTGCTGTCCACAGAGATGTTGGCTAAAGAGTCCCGTGGTGAAGATGAGAGAGCAGAGACTTTCCGTGTTGACACTGCCGCTGCCATTCAGTATATGAATGAGATTAAGAGGCAGGAACAAGCAATCCTTAATGCTGAGTTATCCAAAGAAACTCCCACTATGATTCGTAAGGTGGAAGACTTTGTTGAACTCATGGTGCCATTCGTAGATCAAGCTATGGCCACTAGCATTAAGAAGAAGCTTGGGGAAGGCACTGCCGAATCTGCATGGGATGCTTTCACACTCCTAGGCTCGGCTAAGGCTGACATGAGGGATATGATGGCAAGCCTACCGCCAGAGCAACGCCTAGAGATGACTCGTGTTGTAGCTGACTTCATTAACGAATCTTCTACAATCACTGGCCCTGATGGCAATGACTTTGCTCGTAGGGAATACTTACAGGCTGTACTAGACCAAGGCTCTTATACTGACGTGGATGAGTGGGTGGATAACATCATTGGTGTCCTCGACATGACTATCGTTGGTGGGATTGCTGGTAGGTTGTTAATGAGATCAACCAAGGTAGCCACTGGAGTGGAACGAGCACAACGAGCTGTAAGCAGCGTAGTGAAGCGTTCTGTTAAGACCCGTGTACAACCTACCTCCTTAGCTCAAAACCTCAAGGACGCTAACCCAGAGGCTCTCAGGAATGCTCATGCTGCTGCTGTCTCGGATGAGACTGGTGAAGCTGCACAAGCAATGTACGGAGCTAGTAAGGAAGATGTTGTGATGAACGACATTATGCCTGAAATGCTGGATGAAGTAGGGGAGGTGAGTGCTAAGGTAAGTGACCCAGACAAGAACCTTCGTTTAGATGAGATGAAGGCACCTGAGCTTCAAGATTGGCTAGGCACTGAGCATGCTGGCTATGCTTTCAAGGCTGAAAGGGCACAAGCTATTGCTGCCACAGTAAACCGTATGGAGAACGTCATTGGCCTAGCCCCACGTAAGGAAATGTTCCAAGTAGGGGAGAGAGGCGGTAACGTAGTGATGCGGGCTGTGTATGGCCCATCGGAAGGAGGCTTCTCCTCTGTTGAAGAGGCTATTAACCTGACAGAGTTTGCCTTAAGGGAAGAGGGTATTGCTAGGGAGCAGATTAAACTATTGGAGCGTCAAGGTGATAGGTATGTTGAGATTGACCCTAAACTATATGAAGGGCAACTGTTTAACAAACCTATTGTTGAGAAGGTAGTTGCAGAAGATATCAGCGGGGCTAAGACCACTATCTCTGTGTCACGTAAGCCAAAGGATATCCTAGTATCTGTTGAGCATGAGAGGGCATTTAACCCCGGTGATGTAGTTGCATGGTCTGAGGCTGATGTACTTTACAACATCTTTGACAGGTTAAATGTATTCAACGGCAAGGCTGGTGCTGGCAGTCTGCAAAGGTCTTTAATGGACAATGCCTCCATGCTACATCCTAAGTTGTCCACATCTGGTGTGACAGCAGTGGATAGGGCAGCAGGTCTTGAGAAGACTCTCCTTGATCTTGGTGGTGACTTTGCTAAGCAGTTCTCCAAAGCTGGCCCTGAGATGCAAGCAGTAATGACCAAGATGATTAAGGAAGCTAACTACTACGGTAAGGACTTCTCTTATAATGAAATGGTTGCGGCTGGTCTTAGAGGGGAACAGATTGAAGCACTTCGTACTTGGCGTAAGTATTGGGACAATGCCTATTACCTTGAGAACAGGGACTTGGCTCGTACCTTGTCTGCTCGTGGTTTCAAGGAGTATGTAGACAAAGCTTCTGACACTAGGCTCATTGTCAAGCCTGTAGCACGTAACCAACTAGGTAAGGTAGGTCAAATCTATGACCCTGCCACTGGTGAGGTTAGGCGTATGACAGACGCAGAGCTAACAGCTTTGTATGAGTCAGGTGGTCAGATTGCTAAGATGCAACGTCCTCTGGTTGTAGGTGATGATGCTTATGAGTATATCCGCGTAGCTAACCAAGCCGACACTTCTTACTTGAAAGGTATCTCTGATTCCACTCAAGTATTGAACTACAGGAAAGGCTACTACACTGTATCGTACCAAGACCCTTACTTTATTGTACAGAAGGTAAGGAACTCTCGTGGTGATGTATTGTTTGAAAGGGCTATTGCAACTGCTGGCTCCAAGAAGGAAGCTGAGGCTTTTGCAACCTCTAAAGCAGGAGTTGATGGGAAGCCTGTTGATGACTTCTACGTGAGGGGTGATCTTAAGAAGCTGTCTGTTGATAGTGATGTGTATTGGGATTTGAATCAATCAATGGGTAGAAGTGCTCAGAAGATTCGTGGTAAGCGTCTTGAAGAAGCTGACACCAATGCCATGTCCTCCTTACAAGCCAATGTACTTGACCCAGTTGATAGCATGATTATCTCTGCTCGCTCATTGGCGAATAGGGTGTCATTGCGTGGTATGTTAGAAACTACTAAGTCTAGGTTCATTGCCCAGTATAAGGAGTTTCTACCGCTGGATGACTTCAACAATCCTCGTATGCCTAACAGCGTGTCTGAGGTAGCTTACCGTGGAGGACAAGCTGAGAACCAAAAGAAACTGGCAGATGCTCGTACCACCTATGAGTACATCCGTCAAATGGAAGATGGTTACATCAACCACATTGATGATGCTTACAAATCTGCATTGAAAGTAATCTCTGATGTAGCTGGTAATGCTGGCTTAGCTAAGCTTGACAAGTCATTGAAGTGGATGGCTGACAGTCGTGGCCCTAGTGCTATGGGCAAGAACCTAGCGTTCAACATGTATCTAGCAACTAACCCGGCACGCCAGTTTGTAATCCAGTCCCACCAAGCTATGCAGCTAGTGGCTAACTATCCACGTTGGATTGCTGGTGGAGAGGCAACTCCTCAATTGTTAGTGCTTATGGCTAAGCAGTTAGGTGCCCCTATTCCAAAGAATGTTCTCAAAGGAGCAGGGTTAACTGAAGAATCTGCTGAGCGTATGTATAAGCAATTCAAGGCTACAGGTCAAGTGGCTGCTATTGACAAACAGAACCTGATTCGTGGGGCTCTGCTTGACTTAGCAGACCAAATGTCCCTTGGAAGAACTGGTGCTGGTAAAGCTTGGCGTAATGTCACAGCTCCAATCACTTGGTTGCGTAAGATTGGTTTCGATGCTGGTGAGAACGTAAACACCATGACTGCATGGTTAGCTAACAGGGACACAGCCCTGAGAGCTGGTAAGAATATGGATGACCCATTGGTGCAAGCAGAGGTCGCAGGTAAAGCTCGTAACTATACCTACAACATGAATGCTGCTGGTGATATGCCATACAACCAGAACTTCCTTGCTGCTGTATTCCAGTTTATGCAAGTTCCACACAAAGCAATGCTTACTATGACTTTTAACCGTGTGCTTACCCCGGCTCAGAAGGTAAGGCTAGCAACTTTCAATGGTATCATGTACACACTCCCTCCAGCGGCCATGTTAGCATGGTTTGGTGAGGATGGTATGGATGTATTACCAGAAGACCCAGAAGCTCGTGACGCGGTTATTCAAGGCCTTGAAGGGGCTGTATTGAATAAGCTACTGAGCATGGGTTATGGTGAGAATATCTCTGTAGATTGGTCTGGCTTATCTCCTTTAGATGTCTATGGCACTATGGAGTTTGTAACTGGACTTCTTACCACAGACCTAGGCACCATTATTGCTGGCACTCCGTCTGGTCAGTTGTTCTTTGGTAATAACCCAAGGTTAACTAACTTCGCTAAGACTGCTGCTAGGTATGTTAACCTAGTGGATGATTACGAAGACCCAACAGAGTTTGGTCAAGTGGTGACAGACTTTGGTAAGTTGTCCTCTGGTTTCTCTAACGCATTCAAAGCAGCTTATGCTATGGAGTATTTCAGGAAGTATGGCACGTTAGGTGGCAACACCAACTCACAAATCCCAACCCCTGAGGCAGTGGCTTTGGTATTTGGTTTCCAATCTATGGATGATGTTTACCGTAGGTATGCCAATGACAAAGTGTATCGTAAGGGCAAGGACTTTGAAGAGGATGTGAGGAACTGGTATCGTGAACTTAAGCGTCACGTCCTGAGCAAAGAGCCGGGCGTAGAAGACGCTGAGTATATGAAAAAGGTTATTAACGAATCTTGGAGGGTGTTTGGGAATGATGATTACAGAGCGCGTCAGACATTGCTGACTGAGATGAAGAGGGACATGGCTAACAAAGACCTGACCTTGCTTAACCGCATCATCAGGGAGTCTGGTATTATGTCACATGAAGAAAGGGAAAACCTGTTCAGGTCTATCCCGATGAAGGATGAAGCTCAACGTAACAAGCTTCTTGATTTGAACAAATATATTCTTGAATATAAGGAAGGTGAATAAGTGGCGGACTTTACTGTAAGTTATGTTGGAGGCCCGGAAGGGTCTCCTGTAACTCCCCTCGCCCCTGTAGAGGACAGAAGTTCTCTTGTTGGATTAAGTGCCCTTAGTAATATTGCTGAGGGTGTCTCAGGCTTTGCCTCTGACTTTGCAGAGCAACGTCGTATCGAAGCCAAGGAACGAGCTCAAGCTGAGCTTGAAGCCTATAACAGCAGTGTTATGTCTGAGTTTGGTCAGAAACAATTACGCATTGCTGAAGCCCTTGAGACAGGTGAGATCACCTCCTCTGCTCAGGCTCGCTCTTTAATGCGTCATAACCTAACTAGAGCTATTGCAGATAATCCGTCGCTGACGGTTGACCTAGGTAAAGTGCATACCAACCTCCTTAAGTCCACTGGATTAGGTGAGGCTGTCTACGAAGGCACTGATGAAGAAAAGCAATTCCGTGCTATTGAGAGCAAAGCACTAGAGCGTGGCTGGGTAACACCTAACATGGCTCAAGGTGATAAGCTTATAGCTCTTGAGGCCATGCGTAGCTTTGATATGGCACAAGAGCAGATGAAGTTTGCTCAGCAGAAGAATAGCTTAGCTGAGTCTAACATCTCACTAAGGACTGCTGGCATCACTCAAAGGAAGGCACTATTACAATTAGATGAGCTATCACAACGTAAGCAATCTCAGGTGGCTGTAGGTCAAATGGCTCAGGCATACCAAGTGAAATTGTCTAACGACCTAGAGGCTATTCGCCAGAAGAAAGAGTCTGGTGAGATAAGTCCTGAGCAAGCAGTGATGCTAGCTGACCAAGCTTACCTTAATGTGGAAACTCTTACTAGGCAAGTAGGTGCTCAAGCTGGTAATGATTACATCACTAACATGACCACTGGCCTTAGAATGCAGTATGACAACTACAAGGGGTATTTGTCTGGTAAAACAAAGCTAGAGACATTGAACACAATGAACGCCACAGCAATTGCCATTCAGACTAACTTAGCTCTTGGAGACCCTTTGATGGGCAGGCTAGCTGCTGTCAGTAAGATTGTCCCCAATAGTGAAGCAGTTACTGTGGGAACTGGGCTTGAGCTTGCCAGTGAGTTCTTGCGTAACGGGGCTAACCCAAACACTTGGCCTAATAACCTACTTGCCAATGATGAGGAAAGCAAACAAAAAACCGAGAACTATCTTAAGTTTATTGACAACTCGTTATCTGCGGTTAACCGTGGTACTGCAATTGAACCAGAGCTGACTAAACAAGAGTTGAATAATAACATCAATGATATGTTGAAAGGCATCTCTGTCTATGGCCCAGGAGCTTCTTCCCCGTCTGACTATAATCAAGTGGTTGACATGCTGGCCAATGTTGAGTTTGGTAAGTTCATAAAAAGTCAAGATGGGTTTACTGACAATGATGCTAGGCAAAGGGCTAGTGATATTTTCGACTCTGAATACTACAACAAGGTAATGCCAGTAGTTTTGCAAGAGTACAAGAGGACACAAATCTTAACTAAGACTGGTACACGCACACGTAGACCTACTTATGAACCTACAGCATCTAGGGTAGTGCCTAAGTTCACTGGCTCAGGTGTATCGTTTATGCCAGAGCAAGGGTTAGGAGATAGTAATACCATCTCTCAAGCTAAGGAGCTTAATGAGAAGGTAGCACCTGTTCTTAACAGGATGATTAGGGCAGCAGCTCACTTGAATGCTACTACTGATTATCGTAGTGTGTATGAGAACCAATTTGCAAACCTGTTTTTACAGGAAGAGCAGGTAGAGGAGAATGTAGATGGCGGAAACACTGGGGAGTAAACAACGTAGGTTCGTACTGATGATCTCTAAGTTGATTCAGTGGGCCTATGAGAACGGATATGAGCTTACTTTTGGCGATGCCTTTAGAGACCCTAGGCTTCATGGACAAGTAGGCGAGAAGAAGGGATATGGGGCTTCTAACAGCCTCCATAAGAGTAGGTTGGCAGTAGACTTCAACCTATTTAAAGATGGTAAGTTCCTGACGAGTAGTGAAGATCACAAACCGTTAGGGGAGTATTGGGAATCAATGGGCGGTTCTTGGGGCGGAAGGTTCCAAGACGGCAACCACTATAGCTTAGAGCATGAGGGTAGAAAATAATGGCTTACGACGATAAGAAAAAGAAGAAGGACAAGAAGGACACCAAGAAGAAAGACTCTGGTGTTATTTGGAAGGAGAAAGAAGACTTGTCTAAAGGACTAGGTACAGGCGGGGCACGTAAAGCTGCTGATGCCATTATCAACCGTCAGAAGATGCTTGAAGGTATCTAAGGAGCTAACATGTGGGGAGCGATTGCAGCAATCTTCTCCCCCTTAGGTAATGTTGTTTCAACATGGCTTGAGGGGAGACAGAAGGTACAAGAGGCTAAGATTGAACGGGAAGTGAAAGCCCTAACTCACGAAGCGAATTGGGACTTAGTTCAAGCTGAGGCTGCTAAAGGAAGTTGGAAGGATGAGTGGTTAACCTTGCTTGTATCCATCCCCCTCATCATGGCATTCATTCCGGGCACACATGAAACCTTAACTACTGGTTTCGCTGTACTAGAGAGTTGCCCTGAGTGGTATCAGATTCTGGTGGGGGTTGTATTTGCAGCTTCCTTTGGTATTAAGAAGATTCACGACATTGTGGTTAGGAAATGAAGGTGATGCAGGATATAGCTCAATGGGCTCAACCAGTTGTCACTGTTGTTAGCCTAGCTTTTGGTGGCGGGGTTTTGTACGGGGATGTTCAGGAGGTCAAGAAGGCCGTTGAGGATAACGACAAGCTTGAGAAGCAGGTAGTGGTCATGGAACAACGACTAGCGACTGCGGAAGAGGCTCAACGAGCCACTGTGATTGTACTGAGCAAGATGACAGACACACTAAACAAGTTGAATAACACTGTCATTAAACTCGAAGCAAAACTAGAGGACAAATAAATAAACCCCCTTGGGAAATTCCCTTGGGGGTTTTCTTGTTTACAATCCTTGAAAAATTTTTCTAGCAGAAATTACGTCCTTTAGCACCCACTAATTACTGCCAGTCAAACACTTCTTACATGTACACTGTGTGTACACACTGTCTTGCTTGTTATGAGGAACTGACATACACCAACATGCACTGCCAGACTTACCAGCTTCCATTGCGCAGTAAGTTCCTTGGCCACAGGAAGGACACTTATGTGTCTCCCTGTTGCCCTTAGCAGCATTGATAAACTGCTCATGGTATGCCATTAGAACACAACCTCACAAGCACCACCAGCACATGCTGCACCAGCTAGTGTACCAACGTCAGTGTATTCCTTCTTACCAAGTTCCTTGGAGAAGTCCACCTCAACCATGTTACGCATGATCTTTTCCCAACGGTAGAAGTTGTGGCAATCCTTCAAACAGAAAGTCATTTCCATTTCTTTCCCGTCGAAGAAGTTAGCGGCAAACTTTTTAGCTCGTCGCACCCAGTCCCTCTTAAGTAGGTCTCTACTGTCATCTGTAAGCTTGATGCCATAACCAAGAACAGTATCACAGGCAACCCACAGATCGCCATCAAAAGCATGAAGAGCATCGACAATAAGACCAGAGGCAAACATAGAACAACTGCCATACTTGGAAAGAAGCTGCTCCGCCGTAACCACTTCAGTAAAAGGTGCTTGTGCATAAGCCTTATCTCCTAAAGCACTTAACAGTGAGATGCCAGCGAACCACTGTCGGTTATTGTAGATGTATTCCTCCACCTCATCCCAGTCATCAACTGTAATGGTGTTGGATACGTTATGGCGTAGACGCTTATCTACGCACAGGTCAACATTAGTCCCATGCTCAATCCAATATTGCTGAGCCTTCTTGACATAATCAAGTTGCTTTACACCAAGCAAGTCAGCTTTATAGATAGAACCTTCTTGGCTAATAACAGGGAAGCTCACTACAACATCAGTCTTGTTAGGGCTCCATACAGATTCTTCCACCATTGCTGGGTTAGTCTCTGCAATAAGCTTAGTGATTTCCTCTTCCTTGTTAAGCTGCACGTTACGGAAGTAACGAGGGCTATGCTCACCATGAATACCAGAGGCCGTCCCTAACAGCACAGAAGCGTTTCCTGAGGGTTTTACAGCAGTTACCCTAGCTGCCCTATTGATACCAAGCAAAGACGCTACAGAAGTGTTCACAGAGCGGCACAGCGTAGCCCCTTCAATCATGTTGCTTTCATCAAACAACACTTCAGGGTTGTTCATCCAACCTGTGATTGATACACCTAGCAGAGCTTCATGCTCTGTGATACGACGTGTAGCATCTGACACATACCTGAAGTTGGAATAACCAGCTTGCAATGTGCCAAGGATGGATGCTGCTTCACATGCCTCTAGGAACTCTTCCTTGCTATTGCACATTGAACCATTGATCTCAGTCAGGTTACAGAACTGGAACCCTGATTCCCCATCTTGTGCTCTAGGAAGCATGCCAATCTCAACACATGGGTTGTAGCAGAACTCCTTACTGTCAGTGAAGATGAAGCCCGGCTCCCCCACCTGACGTACACTCTTCATAATGTGAGCCCATTCCCCACGAGTAAGCTCATCACGAACCAACATCACTGAGTTATTAGAGCGACCACGTTGCGGGTTAGCTACATACCAATCACCTGTCTTAGCATTCAACATGTCCTCGTCATCTTTATCGAAGAGGCATATAGTAGCTGAACGACGTACCCCACCAGACAGCACAGCATCAGCCATGTGCATAACGAAATCGTATGCTACAATAGATGTTAATGCTGTTGCACCTTCACTTGTGAGTTTGTCTAGCAGGTCTTCACATTTAAGAATGGCATTGCGTAGGCCATCTGGGCCGGGAGCCTTAAATCCACCAGAGATCATAGAGCCACGTGGGCGTACCTTAGTGAAGTCAAAGTGAATCTGATACCCCTGATACTCAGGGAAGGTGGCCCCTTCAGTTAAGTATGAAGAGATGAGGGCACCGAAAGCATCAGCCCAACCTTCAATACTATCCTCCACAACAAATACCTTAGACTCATTGCCACGGGCATTCAACAGTGGAATCTTGCTGATGTGATGTTTCTGTACAGAGAACCCTACACCGCAACCACATAACAGAAGGTACATACATTCTTGGAAGAATGCAGGTCTGTCACAATAACTCACTGAGCAGTTATACATCTTAGCTTCATGCTTGAATAACTGCTCCCCACCAAACTGGAGGGCACGTTGTGCCCCCAATACCAGCTTCTTCTTATAGGCATCCTCTGCCTTCTTGATAGCCGCATCCAATGCAGGGCTCATTACATCACGATACTTCTCTCGGTGCATGTCCATAACACGAGACACAGATTCCTCCCATGTCTCGTATCGTTCCTCTGCATCCAGCCATCGACTATAGCCAGTGTAGAACTTACTGGATGATAACATATTACTCAACTGATTCCCCTTTCCCGTAAACCTTTTCAATCTCTTTCATAATCGGCACAGCTCCAACCAATACTGAGCCATCCCCAAAGTAGAGGGCAGGCACAGAACGTACACCAGCGGCTCTAGCAAGCTCAGGAGACTTATCAACATCAATGATTTCAACTGCATGGTCATAGGTTGCTAGTTTCATCTTTACAGCTTGGCATGGGTGACACCACTCTGCTGTGAATAACTTCATGGTCATTCCTCCTCCTCATCTTCATCCACTACCTTGTAGGCAATCACCATCATAGGCAAGAGCTCAAACCGTCCGAGCAAGTAGATACAGCCAGCAGTGACAACCCCAGTGAAGAAACATTCAGCCAGTGCATTAAAAGCGCTTATCATAATCACCCTCCTCCCACTTCTCAATAATTCGTTTACCTGAATGTATTGAACCTATTGTAGACCTAGGAGCCCCAAAAAGGATTGCCAGATCAACTTGCCTCATCTTTCCTTTCATATCCAAGATGTACTGAGCCTCTTCATCAGAAATGTACATCCTGCCCCTAGTAGGTTTCCTACCTAGGATATCAAATGCGTGCTTATTATTCTCCGAATCTGTCATCCACTCAAGGTTTGACAGGGAGTTATTTAACTTGTTGCCATCCTTGTGGTTCACTGTCCTTTTTCCGTAAGGGTTTGGGATATACCTCTTCGCCAATTCCTTGTGCAATAAGACTGTCCCACTGCTCCCGGCGACGAAGGTTAGGTAGCCGTTGCTTGCCACGGCTGGTTTAATCTCTTTGTAAGGGGAGAAGACCCTCCCCTCCTCTGTGATAGTGTAATCATCAAGAGTCAACTTTCGCATGGCCCATCATCTCCCAGCGTTCGTAAGCTTCGATCATCATCTTACAAGTTTCACTCCGCATAATATCATCCTTTGTGAAGTGGATAGTATGAACAGGAAGGTCTAACATATGAACCATCTTAATGAAGCTAGCTAAGCCACTTCCCTTGAACTTAGGTGAGGTTTGTGCAACATCACCACACAGCACAAGTTTACTGTATTGACCAATCCTTGTGGTAAGTACACGTAGCTGCTCAAAGGTCATGTTCTGACATTCATCCACAATGATAAGCGAGTTGTCAAAGGTAAGCCCTTGAATATGCTCAAGCATGTGGTAGCGGATACGGCCATTCTTTTCTAGGTCTTGTTGGTGACGAATGCCAATACCATTCTGAACAAAGTTCTGCTCTAAGGGTTTAATCCAAGGTTCGAGCTTCTCACGTTCAGTGCCCGGTAAGTAGCCATTAGTGTCCGCGAATGAGACATTTGGCCTAATAAGAATAACCTGATTCTTTCGTCCATCAGCAAGCCATTCAACTGCTCGTCCGACAGCTCCATAAGTTTTTCCAGTTCCAGCGCTGCCATACGCAACGACTGGCATGTTCTTCTTATCTCGGAGCGCATTGTAATATGCCTCGTGAGTTTTAGTTGGTTTTAGCATTTAACTTCCTCTGGCCGATAATAGCTGAAGTAAGTACAACAGCAGTGCATAGTGCAAATATGGAACCAAGCAATGTGTCCCCTTGCTTAAACAACATTGGCACTGTCACAACAGAAACACCTAGCATAACGCAATCCACCATCAAGCACTCAACTGTGCCCGGTGATAGGATATTTTTAATGTACTTTAGCATGTTCAGTCAAAGCCTCCCAACAGGTAGGGAACAAAGGTTTAATGATTTCTTCCAACTTCTTAGCAAACTCTTGTGCTTCCACTTGAGAGCCATTACCAATACGCAATCGCCATACATGGAAGAATGCTAGGAGATTGCCAGTCCACACATAGTCCACCATCATTGATTGTGGGAGTAGCATACGAGCTTGCTCAGGTGCTACACCTCCACGAATCATATCATCATAGAAGGTGATTGCAGCCCACAGGAACTTATCATACTTGTCAGCATAAGCAGAGGATGATGGATGTTTATCACCACTCCCTTGCTTTATCCCGTCACTAGGGCGACTACGCCAACAATCAGGAACAAAGAATTCAATCCCACTGTCAACGTAGCGACGACTAACTTCATTCCAACTAAGTCCAGCTTGGTGCTTACCGAGTTGCCTAGCCAAGAACACAGGCACCTTACAACGGATGGATAGTTGAGTATGCCTAAAAGGACTGTTATGTTCGTGAGCAGCAAGGTAATCAATAAGACGAGCATCTTTCTGATCGAACTCCTCTTTCCATTTATTAAAGGACACACGGGCGACATTAGCCACCCGCAGGTCATCCCCCATGTGGTCAATATATTCTATTGAGATATTACTCATTCACTGTCCCTGTAAGTTGTTGGTGTGCCTTCGTAGTCATTCAGTACAGACTCAGGCAGGTCATCTACCCAAACCTCCACCTCAATACCAAGACCCCTCATATACTCCCGCTTAGCTTTATGCTCAGTGAAGTATACATCAAAACCCATGCGTTTAAGGAAACTCAAATCCTCTGGGTAAGTGGTACTCTCCCTTCCTGTTACCACCACTACCTTGTGGCCACGTGATTCCATAAGCTTCATTATCGAACAAAAACCATTAGCATCCTTACTAATGGTATTGTCGAAATCAAATGCAATAATCATTGTGCATTTACAAGCAATGCTCGCCTCTTGTCTTTGTCATACTCATTGTATCGTGTACGTGCCCAACCACCACAACTACCACAACGATAGCGTTGGAACTTACTTACGTTGGTGTGGTAATAACCACGCTTAACCATGTGAACACTGCCACACTTAGGGCACACAGGAACATCAGCCTCAGCGAACACACCAAGGTTAGGGTGGTTCTTAATGTAAGGCAACATCTTCTTATACAACTCACGAGTGGCTAAGGTGTCCCTTACGTTATACACCTTCATCTCTTCCCATGCATCAGGGTTCCCTTTAAGGCATTCTTGCCATAACAGGAAACCGGGGAACTTTGCATGTGCAAGCTTCTGGTAGTTACATTGGAAGAAGTCAAGCATGTACTCTAGCGAATAGCTTTCAAGCTTGAAGTTCTTTCTAGCAACTTGCATAGTATCTACTACACGATAGGGTGATGGTGGCTTGATGCCATGCTTAACAGCAAAAGCGTTAATAGTACCAATGTCAAACCTCTCTACGTTCTGGCCAATTACCACATCAGCCTCATCAAGAACCTGGATAAGATCACGTGTGATCTCTGCCTCAGCATCTAGCTTTCGGTTCTCTGCATAGATTACTTCATCTTCATTATCAAACACAGCAGCGAATGACATGATGGAGCCATGATTCTGAATCTGTTTAGCCCCAATATTCTCTTTGAACATTCGCCATACATAAGCAAGCTTAGGTGCTGTTTCAATATCAAGAGTTACTATTCGCATTAATTCCTTCCTTCGATCTATCATCCAACTCTGGATGTGTTGTAATCATCTCTGCAAGGAATAAGGCATTGCAAAGAATGTGGTAGGCATGATGTAGTTTTGACTCATCATCAATGTCTTCCCCTGATAGGTAGTAGCCCATGTGCCTGAGAAGGCTGTCACAAATCTCAGTGTGCTTAAGACCCTTACGCCAGTTACCCCTGTCGTACTTGGCCTTACCAAAGCTAAGCACTTTGGCACACCCACTAAGGGCATGCCGTGCTTCTAAGATCATTGACAGCTCAGGCTTACCAGTATTATACCTAGAGCCTAGTGCAGTCATTACTGGGTCTCCACCATCTTGTTAATAGCAGCTCGTGTACGTTCATAACCTTGAGTTTTGATAAGCTCAAACAGGGCGTACACATCGGCCTTGTCTTCTTGTGAGAACTGATTCAAATACTTCTTAGTAGCCAGTGCCCCTTGCTGTGATAGCAAGTTAAACGACATAGCTGCTCGGTTCCAAGTACGCAAAGGCTTGGACAATACTTCATTGAAAGTGGGGTTAGCCATTATTCTTTTTCCTTTTCTCTTCTCTGTTTTGCCAAGGCAGTTTCCTCAGCAGTCTTCACGTCGTGACATTTCTTACACAGCAGTTGTAAGTTGTCTATCTCACAGAAGAGCCCCTCAATGATATCATCCCAGTTGGTGAATCCAATCTCTGGGTCTACTGTCGGAGCTATGTGGTCTACAAAGATGTTCTTAACACGCTTCTTCTTATCTTCATCATAGATAGTTGGGGGCACTATTTCCCCGCAACATTCGCATTTATACTCACCTCTGCCCACATGTGCATTCTTACGGCATTGTTGGATTGGTGCCCACTTCCTAGTAGCGCTACGAAGGTTGCCCTTAATAAAGCTACGGAAGCGAGCCTCAGTCCATAGACCCCCGCAACGGGTCTTCTCTCCTGAAGGTCTAGCCATTATTCCCCTTCAATCTCCACCTCTACATCGTAATGCACTGCAATAGCAATAAGCTCAATAAGAGTGAGGCCATCGTTCCAATACAGGTCTTCAATCATATCACTTCCAGTTTTGGCTTTAATGGCATGTACATAACACTCTTCATCAGTTGTGAACCTCTTACCTGTAATCTCACAAGTATACACTTCCCATTGAGTAGGCTCACAACAATCACACCCATTACTCGTATATTCAAAACTAAGCTTGAACTTATAGTTCATTCAACCTATCCTCCCAGAGAACATACCTAACAGGATTACCTTCCTCATCCAGCTCCCTTACCATCCATAGCAGGTCACATTGCTCCTGCATGTGAGCCTTCCAATCAGGCCCGTAGTGGCCCTCATACAAGGAGGCAGTAGTACGGTATAGGTCTTCCTCTGTTTCGCACTCAGAGAGCGCCTTATAGGCCTTTACTGGCCCCATTCTAGGTAAGCCGGGGATATTATCTACACCATCCCCCATCAACACTTGTGAGTAGAAGAACTTAAGGCCAGTGCCTACAAGTTTCTTGCCGCCTTTGAGTTCAAGATCACCCACCTCAGTGACACGCCTAGGGCCAAACTGTGGTTGCTTGCCACAAGGCCAGCCGAAGTGCATGCCGGGAGTGATTCTCAAATCCTTATCACGAGAGCAGATGATGGTGTCTAACTTACCTTCCTTAACCCTTGCCCATTGGTCAATAGACATTAGGTCATCAGCCTCTAAACCAATAGCCATCCTGCATTCATACTTGCCCATAATGTAAGCAGTAAGATTGTCATAGTGAAAGGGCTTAGGTTTCTTACGGTTCCCTTTGTACACCTTCTTCTTGGCAATAGCTTCACGGAAGTTAGGAGTGTATTCAGTCTCTTCTAGTCCTTCCTTCTTACGTCGCTTGTTAAGCCGTTTGTGTGTACGAGCATCATAGGTTAGGTAGAGGATGGGCTCTTCCGTAGCCCATACCTCCCCACAAATCTCCTTGATACGTTGATCTAGTAGCTCAGCTACGAAATCAAAATCCCTGATTTGAGGATTACCTTCCTCATCAATATACTCCCCAGAGAATCCAATCTCGTACCGTTCGTAGGACGTCAGCGTCGATCAATGCTTTCATCCAGTATACCCTCCTTCACACAACTCTTCTGTGTGTTAGTTTTGTGGCCCCTATCAATTAGAGGTTTCATCCTCAGCTACCTTCTTAAAGTCCTCGGCACGAATAGCATCAAGCTCTTTCTGCTTGCTATCACTCACAGGGGTGAGGCTCACACCATTAACCAAGAAAGGTTTATCCTTTACTTGGATGTGATTATCTTTCATGTATGCTGCAATGAATAACTTACGCAGCAAGTAAGGGTCATCACTCTCAATAGGAGAGAGAGTGGAGCCAGCCACATAAACTAACTGGCCCTTCTTTACACCATACTTCTCATACTCAGTGTTATTAACTCGGCAGAACTGGCCTACCTCAACTAGCGTAGATGGCATTACGTCGCTTCTCCATTTCATCGACGGCCTCAAGGCACGCCTTTTGTTCAACAGTAGTTAGATACTTAAGGGCACACTTATCTAGGGAAACTAAAGTGTGAGGGAAACGACGCCGTTCTGGCGTCGCCTCATCATAGAAATCCCAAGTGCCATTACCATAAACTACGATTACCAAGGTTCATCCCCTTCTTGTTGGTCATCATCCTCAGGCTCTTCTACCTCAGGTTTGGCTTTCTTCTTCTCTTTAACCTTGCCGTTCAACAGCTCGTCAAGCTTGCTGCCCTTGAACTCAAGGTTCTCTTTGATCTTATCTTGCAGCCACTGAGGTAATGAACCAAACACTTCCATATCAGGTTCATCCAGTACGAACACCTTAGGTGGGTTAACAAGATCAGGTGCTTTCTGTGCATCACGCTCACGCATTGCTGCTACGTTAGCAATGTTAGAGTAAATCTTACCAGCGTTCTTACCTTTACCTGCATTGTTCACGATAGTGACAAGGCAAGGAGTGCCTACCAGCTTAGTGAAGTCACCTTCACATGCTTCGTTAGGGTCAAGTGCATAGTAACGCTTAGTAGAGCGTGCCTTGTCAGCCTGTAGACTATGGAATGGCATAGTCTCTGACAACCAACGAGGCTTGTCCTCTTGCTCGTCGCCATTCTCATCAATCATAAACTCATCTAGAAACTCATAGGTGAGCATGATCTCATGTGCTGGGGGCTTCTCTTGTCCTTGGTATGGACGTTGGGGTTGAATACCCAAATCCAATACCTGCACCAATCGACACGGATAAGTACCTGCGTCAAGTACAGGTTGTTCTACACGGTTGCCACCATTGCCAGCAACTTTGTTTGCATTAAGTCCCATTAAATATTTCCTCTTAGTGGATATCGGCGTAGTTGTCGCCAAACTCTACAGAACATTCCAACTCCCTGTTGAGTTGTAGTTCCTCATTGACAAGCTTAATGGCTCTCGCCACATGCTTCTTCATTCTTTCTCTGTTACCTTTCTTAATCAAGGCAATCCATTCATCGTGCATTTGTCCAATGATTGGAGGGCCACCATCCATAACATGTGACAACCACCTATCAAAGCAATACACACCAGTACCTTGGTTGAGGGTAGAGAACCTATCCTTCTCATACCGAAGGCTATACCAGAACTTACTAACAGGATTGAATAACCACTTTTGGCCTCCAACTACTTTAACAATTTGCTCTTCTGCAATGGCCTTGACAGACCAATTACGTTTCCAGTATGTCTCTACTAGCTCTTCTCCTTTATGCAAAGGGACACCAGCAGACCTAGCTACAGTGGCTCCACCTGCCCCGTATACACCGTTGTGTTCAGGGAGGGTCGTTAATCCTCCCCCGCTTTATTCAAGCTGCTGCATGTCCCCATGCAGACCAGACTATATCATCACCTATTGGTGTTGCGCGCTTCGAGCCACTTGACCCTACTCCTTTCGGATAGTCGTTGCACTTTCTAAGTACTCAATCGCCGTTTTAATTCTGTTAGTGTCATCCTTCAGTAGACCTAATGCTCTGTTGCAATTATGACACAACAGACCTCTCACTGCACCAGTGGAGTGGCAATGATCCACATTCAAAGGAGACCTAACATGTTTATTCATATCAAACCCAACTTCCTTACAGATGGCACATAAGTTATTCTGTGCCTCTAATAACCACAACACTTCCCAGTATTGTATCTTATAAGACTTTCTGTAGTAGTTGTCAATTTCAACATACCCCTTACACCTATCTGAACAATAGTGATGGGAGGGTGCATGAGGGGTAAAAATATTACCACACAGTTTACAAGGCTTGTCTTTGAAGCTGCCTTGTGGGTATTTACTTGGCGATGCAGTCATCTCTGACTGCGGGGCATTGCTCAATCTAATCATAATACTCCTTGTTTAGATTGAGTACTTAGCTTAGCTCAGGATTGTCTGTTCTAGATGTCCCCTGAGTTCACGCAATTTTACATGCGCCTAATTAACGCATAATTAACTTGCTTATATACATGGCGGATGCCTTTGATAAGTTTCATTTCCTCATCCTGTAGCTCTTCAGCCTTATAGGCCAACACCTTCTCAGGTGTAAGTGCCTTGGCGAACTCTGCAAGGTTTAAGTGAGGGTCGAAGTCAGGAGTCATCATCTCCCTGACATAATCAGGGTCATGCTTCCACATGTAATGCTGCTTAGTCCTGTCTTCGAGGCTGCTCATATCGCTACCACAAAGCTCATAACCTTCAGGAGCAACCAGACAACCACGGATATCACTACCATAAGGCTTATCAATGCCTGGAAGGTTAACCACCACCCGGTGCTTGAAGCGTAGCGTGTTGGTGAGTCCTTGCACTTCTGCTCGGACATAACCTTCCTCGTCTACATTCTCCAGAAAACCGTTCAGCACAGATATACGGTGAGTAAGGATAGTTAAGCCTTCTAACGGCTCAAGCCCCGGCTCTTTGGCAAACAGCTCTTTAACACTCCTGCATAGCCCCGGCCCTTTGCTCTTATCCTGTTGAATCTGTGGGATTTTCCTTACGTCTCCAGTCTCCTTATTCCTGTCATACTTGAAGGTTTCAGGCTCCCAACCCAAGGAATCCAACCAACTCTTTAGTTGAGGGATGGAGTTAGGGTTAGGTTCTTCCCAACTCTTTACATACTCAACAACTCCTTCGTAATCTTCTGGTAGGTTTTGCTCTTTAAGTAATGTAAACCAAGACTCACCAGCCACGGTAAGCTTCTTCAACTTACCTTTCAGGTACATCTTATTAGGTTTGTGCTTCTTAGCCATCTTTGGCACAGGAGGCATAGCTGACTTAAGCTCTTCTACCTTCTGTTCTTTTTCAGCAGACAACCTATCAAACACTTCCCTGCATCTATCTACATCAAGCTTCCATCTATGTTGTTCTTGAAGCTGGGCACATTTTAATTTGAAAGAGAGGTAGTCAATGAGACGTAATGCCTCTTCCTCGCTGCCGTATAACTTAAGCAGCTTATCCCACATCTTCTTCCAAAGAAGCCTGTTGATCTCTACGTCAGTCTCACAACGGTGAATGTAATCCTTAACGTCAAGATTTTCCCAGTCATCAATCTTAGGTTTCTCTACCCCTAACTCTTCCCCCCATTGCTCTAGTCCGTGCATTAACCTGTCAGGGTACAAGTACCAAGAGAGGGCCAGTGTATCTACTAGCCTAGCCTCCACTTTAATATCTAACAATCTTTCGATTGCTGGGATATCATACCTGATGATGTTGTGACCAACCAATATCTTAGCCTTCCCCATGTACTTACGGATGTTGGCATAGTTAGAGGTTGACTTTTTCTTCTTGTCCCCATCAACAGACACAGACAAGCAATGGATTTTTGTAGGGGAGAGTCCGTCAGTTTCAATGTCGAACACATCTCCAATCATCTACTAAATCTCTTAGCCATCTTCCTGTTGTGCATATCTACAATGTACCGAACTTGGTGTTCAGCCATATCCTCTCGTATCTCAGAAATCTCTTTGATACGATAATTATACTTGTAGTATAAAGTTAAGACCTCCTTAGCAGGGGAATCTGGTAGTTTATTTACTGTCTTGATGATATGGTGCAACTCATCACCACGGAACACATCCTGTGCCTCGTCTTCTAGTTCAAGCTCATCCACATCAGAGGTCATACCAAACTTACGCTCTGCTGTCATGTAGTCCTTAAGGGCGTTATTCAATGTTACAGTGAACCATCCCTCAAGGTTGCCTACATCCTCATCCTTAAGGTAGCGTAAAGCTCTTTCAAACGCATTCATCACAACATCTTCTGCGTTCTCAATAGACCCAGCGCGTCGATGCACTGCTTTCACATACCTTTGGTAATTATCTTTGAACAACTTCTCAAGAGCTGCCTTACTTACTTCACTCATTGGTGTTCCTTGTTTAATTTGCAATCCGGATGATGATCTAGCCAAGTGCAGCGGCCGTCGCAGAATTGCTCAGCTAACAGCGTGGGCGCTGCCGGTAGCGGCAACCAGTGAGTGACAATACCTTCGTTCACCGCAATACTGCTGTAATCGCCCCAGTTGTCGATGCACTCATACCAGCCTGCGGGCAGGTAATAGGCATCCTCCTGCTCGCTATACTCGAAGCACTCGGTATCAGGGTCTGACAGGTCGTCCGCCTGAATCGTCCAAGCATCGACGTGCTGCGCGCGAATGCGCCGCTCCATGCCGTAGGTGTTCAGGTAGAAAGCCAGAACTGTTTGCCCGCTAGGCGGCTTTCGCTCACTGCAAGCTATCCATGCGGGCGTTTCCGGCTGCTCATCCTGCGGGGTGGCGACCGGAATCTGCTCATGCTCCAGCAGTCCGTCCAGTGCGGCGTACACATCCCCCATGTAAGGGCGGCCCTGCCGGTCTGAGAAGTCTTTGCACAGTTGCTTCACTGCATCCACAAACTGTCGGGATAGCAAGTGTTTAACTTCGCTCATTGCTCACTCTCCAATTGCTTGTCAGGGTTGTATGCCCTACGGATAATCTCACAGATAGTCATGTCAATCCCTCATCTCATTAAACAATGTAGTGTTGTCGTCCCAGTATAATCTAGTACGACCTACCTCACCAAACTCACGGTCATCTAGCAATACCAATGTACGAATGTTCCTCTCCACCTTTGGTAAGTCAGGGTCTTTGTTCCCCTCAATACCGAACATGTAGTTACAGGAGCGTCCCATTGCACGAGAGCCAGCAAACTGTGAGGTGAGCACAGCACCACCACGATCATGTGGTAAGCCACTCTCTGGATTACGCAAGTGACAGAAGATAAAGATCACAATGTTCAAGTCCTTAGCCATTGCTGATAGTTCTTGTGCAATCTCTTGTAGCTTGGTGTTAGCCTCAGCAGCATTGATGCCATTGGTAAGGTTGGTGATAGGGTCAATGAATACAGCATCCACACCATCAGCGGCAGCAGCAATGATATCTGCCTTAAGAGTTTCCCAACCTAAGTGCTGGTATAAGTTTACCATGCACACCTTACGTCCAATCAAATGCTTGATAGCATTGTTGAACTTCTCTTCATCAAACTCTACCTTAGGGTCATGGAACCTAGCATGAGCAAGCTTACCTGCCAACAACTTAACTGTCTTGACATTAGCTTCCTCTGGCTTGGCAAGCATTACCTTCCAACCATGCTCTTCTACAAGGTGAGAGGCAATCTGATTAAGCAGCTCAGACTTACCCATCTTCTGGGCAGCACCAATGTAGATTGTCTCACCCTTACGAATACCACGAGTACGGTCAGTCACATCTTCCCAAGGCCAGCTAACACCAAACTCAGGTGGAGTCTTAGCCTCTTCCCAAATGTCATCAAGCCATACAAGCCTTGAGTTACTTGGGGTCTCAGCGTCCCACTTAGCTGCCTTATAAGCTTGCTTACCCTTACCTTCAATGAGACATTGGTTAGCATCCTTCAACGGCAACACAATAGACTTGGCATTAGGAAGCATCTTAAGGGCATCCTCAAGAGCTTTCTCTCCAGCCTTGTCTTTATCAAAGGACAACAACACTCCCTTCTTAAACAGCCTGTTAATATCTTTCAGGTGCCTTGCAATATCATTCTTGGCAGAGCTTGAGCCATTAACTAAAGATACAATAGCTGGGATGTATTCCTTATACTCTTCCTTCTCATAGATTTCAAAGATACGATGCCATGCTAGGGCATCATTCTCACCTTCGCAGATAAGAAGTCTAGATGCACCAGATTCAACAGCTTGTTTCCAGCCGAACATGTCTACATCTTTCATGCCAGCTAGGTTCCAGAACCTTTTCTCCGGCATGTACTTCACTTTGTAATCTACAAGTTCATCCCCTCGGTAGTAGGGGAAGTATTGAAACTCAGGTGTCTCCCCATCCTGTTGACTTACCCCTACCTTAACACCGAACAGGGCCATTGTAGCACCACGTAAGCGTCTCTCAGGTAGGTCAATAGAATGGTATTGACTGATCTCCTCAATCTCCTCCTGAATCTCCTCAGGAGTCTTCTTGATACGTTTTGCTACAGGTATTTGGTCTGCCGTAACACCTTCCCCTAATGGGTCTTTGACAGGGGTACGGCAGTTGAAGCAATACCCAGATACACTACCGTCCTCATTACCAAATACCTGAAGCCCTTTCCTAGTACCACAAGAGTGTGGCAACTTGACAAGGCATTGCCCCATAATTACTCCTTAAATCTTTTTGACAGCCAGTCTAAAGTAATACCTATGCATGTAAATAGACAAGCAGTTACAAGGATGGCTACAATAAATGGCCAAAACAGTCCAATGATAAATTGCACTACTGTATCTGTTTCCCCTTGCTCATAATCTACAAAGTAGTTAGCAACCAGTACTGCCACAACAAGGTAGATGAATAGCAGCAACAACATAAGTCACCTCCTTAACTTAATTCTTTAAGTCTATCGAACAGCTCAGAGGCTTCCTTGTCATTCTCTGCTAAGTATTTGTAGATGGCCATTTGCTCCACCTCTTTCTTCTTAGCTTCAAGCTTTTCAATGATGGACTTCTTCAGCTTTTCCTTCTCGATACGTGCTAAGTAATCCTTGTCATCAATCTTGCTTACTATCCATTTGGTTGCTATGTTCCTTGCACCTTCAGTTAAGGAATCAACAGTAACAGCAACATAGCCGTTACTAGGACTATCAACAATTACCTTCTCACCGAAACTTACGTCGAGGTCAGTTAGGTAATGATATACCTTAGGATTGCAATCAAAAGTAACACCAATAGTTTTTACGCTCATTTCAAATCCTCTTCTTTAATAAACACACCACCTTCCACCATCTTGCCCTCCCTATTTTTAATCTTATTCCAAGCAAGTTCCATACATTCCTCTTGGTCAATACCTTCTGAGATTAAGAATAGTTTTAATTTATCATAGCACCTCAATAGGAAGTATGGATCATTGTGTGACAAGGATGAGGTGACACACACCCCATTAAGGTAATACTGGGAGCTCTTGTGAATTAACTCATTGCCAAAGACAGGCTCAAGCAATACCTTAAGCACACTGTCAGACATTTCACTGCAAATAGTCAACAGCGCAAGCACATCACCAATCTCCATCTTAAGCTTGTCAACATTACCTTTTAGGTATTCATCAACAACCTCACCCACTTCAGTGAATAGCTTGAGTACTTGTGTCTGGTAATTGGAATGCTCAAGGATACCACGATCAGTGGCCCATTGCAATACATTCTTTTTGAAATCAACGGTAGTCATCAACATCACCTAGTACAACATTAGCATCATTATTAAATGCAATATTGTTGAAGTTTGCTTGCAACCAATCCTTAGGAATATCTCTTGGTTTTTGCATTACTAGCACAGCTTCTGGAGGGGCCAGATACTCGGCAATAGCATTAGCATAACTATCAACAGTACTGCCTTCTAAGCCCGGTGCTGTGTTAACTTCCAGCACATAGGCTTGCCCACGCTTCTCGTTGAAGATAACATCCACTGCACCAAACACCAAACCTAATGCTTCTACAGCTTGGATAGCGTTGTAGATGACAGAACGTGGCACTTCACCAAGGGCTTCCCCTTTAGCAAACACAAAACCATTGGCGTAGCTCCGTACCTTCCAATTGATCTGGTCATCAGGTACATCCATACGTCGTGCCTTACGACGTACATCAATCACCTTACCATTGAAAACATGCACACGATACTCAGACTTCTTAGGGATATACATTGTGTACAATGGGGCATCAACAAGTTGGCCACCCTCAGTTGCAATGACAATACCCTCCCCTGAATGGCCATTTAACTTCTGGCGGCAAACAACTGCACAGCCACCACGTAGCCACACCTCGGCTATCAAGGGGTCAGTTGCATAGTCTGGGATTGCCACATCACCTGCTCCCAAAGTATCTAAGCACACAAGCTTATCACTTGCCTTGCCCACTGCCTCTGGGGAGTTGATTACCTTGGCACCAATGACATTCTCAGGGAGGTTACTAGAGCCCCAGTTAATCACTGTCTTTTCTTCAGTGCCCACAAACTTACTGTTCTTATGGCGGATTAACTTGGCACCGATAGCTTCTGCCAAAACTTTAGCTGAGGCTGAGCCTGCTTTATACGGATAGATAAACATTAGAAGTCCTCCAAAGGTTCTTCATAAACAACCCCATCACGCTTGGGGAATTTTAAACCACCAATTTCAATGTACTGGAATAGCTTGTCCCAATCTGCTGCATAAGCAATGTGCTGGGCCAGACGCACCCCTTTCATTACATCCTTCTCCCATCCATCATACAGTTTGAGGTACTTAAACATCTGCCCAAACACACGTTGAGTGAAACCTTCAATCTCGTTAACTGAGATGTGCTCAACAACCTCAGTTGGGTTATTGAAAGTACGGGCAGCCTCACGTAATTGATGTACCAGCTTTACCCAACGAACAACCTCCATCACCTTAGGTGTGGTACGCATGGCACGGAACTCCACGGAACCATACTTAAACAAGGAGGTGACATTGAGGGCAGCATAACGCAAATCATCGGTGCGTAATGCTTGCATGTCGGCGCTGCTAATAGCATTACTAATAGCAGCCACAATAGCCTTGGCATCCCCAGCCCGCAGGCAGAACAAGTTGCCCTC
>JBFHVK010000002.1:0-44343 GCA_041589615.1 Gammaproteobacteria bacterium
GACCGTAAAGACTTCACTGCTAAAGAGTGGGCAAATCACGCGCATGAGGAAGCAATGGATTTCGTGCTTTACATGCAGCGGCTGATAGATGAGATGCCGGATGCAGAATGAATGGGTAATCCTGTCAGTAAATGCTGATTACAACGTTGTAAGATGCGTTCTGACAGGGCAATATAAGCGAGACTATACGAAGACGTTAGGGGTGGGGAAATGAACGACATAGATTGGGAAAAGTTTGCAAATGACAATGGCCTAAGTATCGAAGATTTCAAGGAAGAAATAACAACTGCGTTCTTCGCATTTTGCGCCATTGATATTGATTCAAATGACTCTGATGCGTTGACGATTGGTCGGCAAGACTCAAAGGGAGAGATAAAAGCGGTAATTACGAGGGTTTCACAATGAGCAGAACAAGCAAAGAGTTTCAGGCAATTGTAAATGCTGGTAAAACGCCAGAGCAAATCGTTGATCAGTACATGGATTTCATCGCAGAGGAAATGAAGGAGTTGCACGATGCGGTAAAGGCTGGGCATTTGCCTTCAATTGTTAAAGAAGCGTGTGACGTTATGATTGTGTGTGAGCCGGTGATTGATAATAGTGATGGTTCCGTTACTCATATATATGCGCTTGGTGCTTACGATATGGCTACTGTCATAGTGCTTGACTGGATAGGAATATCTGGATGCTCCGCAGCCATGCAAGCCGTAGTAAACTCAAACTTCAGCAAATTCATTCTTGAGTCAGAGCTTGATGAGGCGTTTGAGCATTTTGAAAAGCTGGGCATTGCTGTTTTGTTTGTGCAGCTGGAAGACGGGTTATTTAAGGCTATTTCAGCGCATGATCAACACTCAACCATAACCGGCGAGCTGAAGTTTTACAAAGGCGGAAAAACACTCAAAGGGCCGAAGTACAAGCCGGTTGATGAGTCTGTTAATTTTTGGGAGGTGTGATCATGGCTGACATTATAGGTATTATCCCAGACTTCGTTTATGGAATGATAGGGATTACATTGGTGTGGGGAATAATTATTTCTCTGTTGCTAGGCTTGATTGCAATTGTCGCTTACGTTGCATGGCATCAAATTGCAATAACAACAGCTATGGTTTACGGAGCATGGAAGCATAAGTCTCTAAAGCCTGAATATAGTGATAGCAAACTTATATACATTAAGATATGGTTTAAGTTGATAATTAAAGAAAACTGGACGAGTCACGGCGGCGAAATACACCATCATGGTGATAAGTTCTACGTTATTAATTGTCGTGGCTGGTTGCCGAAGGTTTATTAATTTTTTAGGAGGCGTGATATGTACGATGCAAAAGATATTGCAGTTATATTTTTATTAGTATTAATGATTGTTTTTCTTATTGGGTTTGCTGTGTGGGTAGACTACGCAAAATGTGAAACTCAATCCAAATCTTTCGGTGAAAGCGACTGGGGATTAATTAAAGGGTGCATGGTGGATTTCAATGGAGAGACGGTGCCACTTGAAAACATAGTTGTGAGTAAGTGAGGAATAGGCGGGTCATCCCGCCTTTTTAGTGTCTGTGCCTTTCATCTTATCAAAGCTTCGCATTGAGCCCATGCCAAGCATACCAAGCAGAACAGGCCATAACTCTGCCATATCCATTCGAGGCGGCACTGGAATGGTGACAATGCTATCAGCGCCACTACCGACAGATAGAAAGCCCGCTACGTTAGTCACATATTCCAGCAGCCAAACGCCGATGTAATTAAAGGCAAGGATAGATACGCACACCCAGCCAACAGCAGGCCGCCAGCCAGCCACGAACATCGACTTGCTTTCTGCTTCCTTCAGGTTGATTTTTAGCTGGCCTTCCATAAGCGTGACGTAAGCCTGAAGCCTAGCAAGGTCTCCATTCTGTTTCAGCTCTTCCAACTTGCGCATCTCTTCGGCGCGTTTTATTTTGTCAGGAAATAGCCTATCTATAAGGGCTTCACCAAGAGAAAATAGTTCGTCAAAGCCGGTCATACTTCCACCCTGTTTTTAATCCAGCCATAAACAAACGCCTCATCTTTTTCACGGCGCTCAGCCAACTCAATATAGAATGCACCCTGCAGGCAGTTCATAGCCCGAACTAAGATTAATTCCTCTCGGTGCTCAAGGTAGTGAGTCAGCGCATTGATTGTTGCTGGCCCTATACTGCCATCTAAGACTAAATCACCATAGAGCGAACCACTTCTATTCATGGCATTCAGCGAACGCTGCAGGAACTCGCCAGCGCGCTTTACGCCGGTATTTACTGCAGTATCAACAACCTCATAGGCAATAAGCTCTGACAGGTCATTAAGTCGGTCTGCGTTAACCTTATCCCAGTATTTATCTGAATAGATATCGAATGCAACGTGCCGTGGCAAATCTCGCATGCTGCCGGTGTAGCCATTGTCGCGGGCCACTGATTCGGTAATGCCGTACTTCGTAGCGCCGCCTGAGTCGCCAGGGTCGTCAACATAACCACCCTCAACGTCAATGATTCGATTGATCATTTCGCTTTTTAAATCAGCCATATATCACCCCGCAACACCAATGATTCGGCATGCGTCTGTAGCTGTCTTTTCACGCATAACCTTTAGTAAATGTGAACGGCCAGGCTCTCGGCATAGGGTATCCATTGCGCCTAATTTGCCGCCTTTGTTGTCGGCCTTCCAGTAGGTTATATCTGTAATGATTTCCTCGTGGGTCGCGCTGTCTGCAAGCTCATACAGTACTTCCTTGTACTCAGTATTGTAACTGTTTTCCTGCAGCTCCATGACCGCCAAGGATAGGTTTTCAAGTGCTAGCTTCGCCTGCCATATGGTGCCGGCAACCGTTAACAGACCTGATATAATCATCCCTGTTACAATCTTTGCCGCGTGATCTGTTAATGGTTTAAAGTTCATTTTACTGTTCTCTCGGTTGGTTGAGTTAATCTTCAATCGCTGGTATAGAGTGAGGCTTCCCGCCCTCAAGTACCCAGCTTAAAACGAATTCAATCATGCGCCATTCTAGGCCATTGTTAGCAAGTAGGTTGCGGCCAATAACACTGGATGCAGTTTCGTCTTCATCGCCAAATTTATGGCTAATGTTTGGCGCAGTATTAAGCAAGAATTTATACATAACTTGCCACCGCTGATCTTCAGAAGTGAGGTAGTGGACAGCCCATTTAGTTACCTCTGTTTTAACGCCAAACACGTAACGAGCAATCATTAGTCCGGAGCATACTAAAAACATCAGAACGATAATCGGTGATGACAAGATTACCTGCAACACAATCAGCATAAAGAACATAACTACATACAGAATTGATTTTACTGTGCTCATTCGCCAGCCTCGAAAAATTGAGAACGAAAAGCTGAAAACTGAGTTACGAAATCAGTAATATTCTCTGCTGTTAATTTTAGTATGTTGCCATTATCAAACGTCATGTTATGAGTTGATTCTGGAACATTCATAATCATCAGCGCAATTGCTGTGACTCCATTTTGGTCGTCTTTAGTGCCGGAACACATAACGCCATCGTATTCAAATCCAGTGAGTTTTAGCTCATCTAAAGCGGCTTCAGCTTCTTCTGCGGCAATCGCAGCTGCAATGATTCCGTCTTCGTCATATGGTTTTATCGAAATAGAATCGTCACCTACTAATTCAGTGAATTCATCTGAGTCAGATAGGATTAGCGTCTTAGTAACAACGTCTCTCTCTACTCCTAGAATCACACGAGTTCCGGCAATAGATTTTTCTATATGACCTTCTGATGTGTATTTGTATGTAGCAGCCATTATTCTACTCCCTCAATTATAAAACCATCTCCAGCCGCATCACCTCTGACCTGGTAGAAGTTGCCCTCAGTTAAGCCGGTTGTAGTGTATTGCAGAACCATCGTCCTTGGCGTAGCCATTAGAACAGTTACTAACGATAGATCAACTGATGTTAAGTTGAGTCCTCCAGACACATTGTAAAAAGTAGCAGACCCGACTGCAGTTACCGTTGTATCGTTAGAGTACCTATTTCTATCTAGCTCAATATGCAACCGAGTAGAGTCAAATGCATATGCTCTTACGCCTATCGACTGGCCATTTGCCTGACACAAAAACTCATCAAAATTAACATTGCCAGAGTGGTAGACTGTTTCACCTGTAACGCCTAAATCGTCATTAGTAGGAACATCAGAACCGCCAGTGCCAGTATCCGCGTAAGCAGCACTCCCCAGCAAATCACCATTAATAGTCTTCCCTAAATGCCTGTTCATAATAGCCGCAGGATTCACGTCACCGTTATTTAACCGTGGAGCGCCATTGGCAAGAAAGTCAACCTGAATAACATATTCAACATCTGTTGCAGTATCGCCAGCGTAACTGCCTGTTAGTGTGATTTGAGTATTTGAATCAACAGAACCAACTTCGTAAGCTGAATATGTAACCGAAGATGAACCACGGCGAACAATCCAGTTCCCAGCAGAAACTGATGATAACCATGACGTTCCGGTTCCTGTAACGACCTGAGATCCGTTGGTGAATGTTGCTGTGCCTGTTCTATATTGCATGCGTTAGAATCCTGTGTAATTTTGGTATTTTAACATATTAAACAACCAACCCGATATGTTCAGTCGAGTTTGATCGGATTTCCCAGCGGTCAAGTGTTAGTGTGTCACCACTGAAAGTATTGCTGCGCAGGTAGATAACATCACCAGCGGTGACAGAGAATGAAGTTGAATATGAAGAACCCACAATTGATGACCATGTCGCCATTGTCGTTCCGTTCCGTCGAACATAGCATTGAGGGTCGCTTGTGCCGCCGCTAAAGTCTGCCCAAACGGTTATTGTTCCAGACGCTTTGCATATTGCTGTACGCGTTGTGAAGTTGTCACCATTCTCAGAATAGTAAAGCGCATCGGTAGAGTTGTATCCATCGCACCAGATTCGAACAGACCCAGATACTAGCGTGTCTCTATCTATAGAACCGGATGATTGAGTTCCAAGTAATACTCCATCACCATCGATGTAAATATCACTTCCACCGGAAGAAACTGCATCTGCGCCATTAATAACCACCGTTCCATATGCGACATATATGCAATAGTTAGTACACCCAGAAAGATCAGAGTTGTACGCATTAACTGTTGATCCAAGTGTTGACGTTATACCTGTAGGCGGATATGGAGAAACAAGGGATGTCCCAACGATAGATATGTTGGCGGAATCTGATGCCCATGCCAACTGAAGGTTGCAGTCCTCGACTGTTGATGATGATGCGTCTACGCTACCATCGTTTGAGCGAGCATAGTAGCCAACTCTAACTGCCGAAGCTCTATTCCCGATTATTTCACCACCATCGTCAGCCCAAAAAACAGAGCCAAAATCCTCAATATTTTGAGCTATGGCCATTATTCTCCCGTAACTATCAGCTCTGCAAAAGACTCCGTTGTTTTGACTATACCCTGAAAATGTATAGTTACTAGATGCTGTCAAGCTGTTTGTTGTTATTTTTGCACTTCCGTTATCGTGAGCATAGATTATTCCAGATATATCTGTTGTTAAATCGACACCACAGCTAAGTATTGGGGCCACACCACCATTATAAACCTCAATCCAATAATTGAGCCCAGATGGGGAAATTGTTAGCTGCCCAGACGTTTCAGTTGTCGTTATTGTGATCCAACCTAAATTTATACCGTCTATTGAATGGAAGTCGGTATCAACATACCCACTCTGGCACTCAATAGTCGCAGTAAAGCCGCCGTTTTGATATGCAGGAACAACCCTACTTAATGCTTCTAATGCCTCATCAAGGGTTTCATAGTCGTAACCAGAACCAACTGTAACTGTTCGGCTTGTGTTATCGCCAATGGTAACTTCTGATCCAATAGTAATGACACTGCCGTCAAACGAAATAGAGTTATCACCAGACCCGAAACTAAAGTTACCATTACTGTCTATATAGGTTTCAAACTGAGTGCCATTATAGTAACCCATGTAAGTTGAGGTTAGATTAAGGCCGGTGGTAGCTGAATCAGTAATCCTGTCTGGAATATTGGATAGAGTGCTGTTCCAGTCAGCGCCGACTGTTGCGCCTGATTCAATGCCGCTTAACTTAGTCCCTTCAGTCGAGTTCACGTCACTTAGTGATGTAGGCTCATTGGATATGTTTGAGCCCCAAGTAGCTCCAACAGTCGATACTTCATCCCATGTTGATCCGTTATACCTGCTTAAACTATCACTGCCGTCAGTATTAAACCAAAGATCACCCGCGCTTGCCGTTGTTGGAGCGGTTGTCTGATAATAAACCACAGCTTTACCGTCCGCCGTGGTTTGTGCTGTTTGCGCTGCATTAATTGCAGATGCAATATCACTATCTTGCGCACTAACCCACGAGGAGCCATTGTATCTATATACAGTGTTTCCATCGTCAGTATCGAACCAAATATCACCATCGTCCATACCTGATGTAGGCTCAGAATCTTGATAGAATGACGTTATTTTCCCGTCAGCCGTAGACTGGGCTGTTTGAGCAGCAGCTAAAGCATCAGCTGCTTCTTGACTGACAATCAGAACCTGCGCGTCAACATAATCAGATACATCTTGTAAAGATGGAGACCAAGCTGTTGCTTTGTTACCACTTTCAAACTTAACGCCACAAATTGATGCTGTTTCGCCAACTTCAGAATCAAAAATACGACCAACAATTATATTTTTTATTGCCGAATCACCAATTACCCATGTAATCCAGTATCTAGCCCAATCAGTTGTTAGCGTTGTAATGATGTTCCCATCAACCGATGATGACGTGTTCCCTTGAGAGTTGGAGGCTGAAACCGTACTTGAATCTCCACCATAAAGATATGACCTTATTGCGGTTCCGTCTGTATCTGATTTAGCATAAAAAGAAACTGTGAACGTAGTGTTTGATGACGTGTCAATATTGGTCTTACTGACAAAATCTGTGAACCCTGACGCTGGCCCTGTGGCCGCAGATATAGCAAATCCGTTGTAGTAATCTCCAGTCAAGTAAGTGGCGCTCCACGCTCCACCATCCTGAGTTCCATCTATTATGTTTATGCTGCCAACTTCGATATTATCCGCTGTATACTGAGCTGCCGCTGCATCAGCTAATGCCTGTGATGCCTCAGATGATGCGGTTGTTAATGTAGAGTATTCTGTTGAATTGATGTCGTCTAGTGATGTTGGTGTTCCGCTGATATCAGAGTAATCATCAGCTGTGGCCAAGGCACCAGCATCAGAGAAGTTACTAACGCCTGAACCGCCAGTAATAGTCACAGAGCCTGTGAATTTAGCGTTACCAGCAGCATCAACCCAGAATGGGTAATTGCCAGCACCTTCTGCATATAAGATTAATGGGTTTGCACTTTCCGTGGGAACATCAACAGCACCCATAGTGACAACATAACCACTATTAGTTGTATAAACATAGCCATCACCATCAATCTTAACGCCAGAATCTACGCCGTCACCTACCTGAACGTATTCAGTTGCAGCTATTGTTCCGGCAGTAATTTTGCCAGCGGAAACATCACCTATTTTCGCGTCAGTTACAGCTAGGTTACTGATAGCAGCAGTGCCAACAGCCAAATCTTCTATCTTTGCGCTAGTTATAGCTGCATCTGATATTTGAGCTGTATCTACAGCCAAGTCACCAATCTTTGCATTGGTTATTGCTGCATTAGCTATAGCGGCGGTACCAACAGCCAAGCTTGCTATCTTTGTTGATGTAACTGAGCTATCTGCCAGCTTAGCAGCTTCAACAGAAAGGTCAGCAAGCTTGCTTGTATCAACAGAGGCATCAGCCAAATTAACCGACTGCAACTCGCCAGTTATAGCACTACCTTCAAGATCAATACTTCCATCAGCTAGATTGTTTGCAGTTACAGCAAGGTCTGCCAGCTTTGAATTGGTGACACTATCATCAGCAAGTAGTGATTCGACTATTGACCCTGTTTCAACATACGTGCTGATGAATGCAGCATCAGCTTCATCGATAGTCGCCCAAGCACCGAGGCCATCAACATCAGCTGCATCAATACTCAGTAGTGTAAATTCAATGGTTGAACTTTGCTCGCCAGTGCCGAACTGATCTACAGACTCCAGACCGACAACGTATGTTGTACCTTGTACAAGGTTGTCCCAAGTTACATTGTTTCCAGATACTGTTTTATAGCTTCCCTCTGTGTAAGGGTTATTGCCTGAGCCTTCTACGATGTAAGCATTAACGCCAACAAAATCAACATCAGTTGGAAGTGTGTAGTTCACTGTAAGGCTTGTGTAGCCAACCTCGCTAGATATGCCACTAACTGCGCTAGGCTCTGGATTCTCTACGCTGATGCTTACATAGTCAGATGCGTAGCCAGTAGTTGCTACAGCCTGAACAGCAATAGTGAACTCACGAATCGGAGTGCCATTATCTGTCTTATTCTTGTCGTAAGTGTAGGTATATTCTGGCTCAGTAAGTAGCGAAGATTCCCTCAGTAAATTGCCGTCACTATCCGATATAATAACTTTGTATCCAGATAAGAACACATCAGTAGAGCCACTTAATGAAACGATAGAGCCGCTGTCCGATGTTGACAATTCATTCCATTGGAATTCAGCATTGCCAGACTTAAACTGATTCCATCCTTCGTCATCATCAATTCGGTTTACCAGCTCCAAAGCTGTTGGCGTGGGTATAGTTAATGCTTCGTCTACGTCTGCCGTATTTTCACCTGCACTGACCTCTGTATCGTTCTCTACGATAGTTGTAGTGAATGTTGATGTGGTTACGCCGCCAGCAGCTCTAGCTACGTTGTACGCAGTTACACGGATGTCGTATGTAGTGCCATCTGATGCCACTTCGAACGTGGTTGAAGTCGATGTGTCATAGCTTACCGATGTCCAAGTTGATTGCGTTGGCAGCTTGTATTCAACCAGCGCGTAATAGAAGTTATCGTCAGTTGAAGTTACATCAACTTGAATTGTCGATATGTTGCCAGCAGCGGATACTGGAGTATTGAGTAGCTCAGTGACTGTGAATGTAGGCGCTAACGCAGACTCGATTGTATCCTTGGTTGTGTCTGGAGTGTAGTCTTCAGCGGCAAGGAATCGCATCTTATGGATTGCTGATTGATTGGTTGAAGATGAGTAGGATGTACCAGCATAAACTTCACCTGCTTGATATTGCGCGCCATAAGTATCTGATCCGGCAGTGCCACGATAAACCTTCTTCCAGCTATCAAGATAGTTTTCTACATTGCTATCCCACGATCCAGAATCAGCTGTAACCAAGTCGTAAAGTATAGGTTCGGCAGCGTCATTATTCTTTTGTGCAACGATACAGATTCCAGGGTAGCCAAATCCTGACATACCGCCAGCTGCATTAATAGTGACTGAGCGATCATCCCCATTGGCTCTATAGTCGAACGTTACGCTTCCTTCAGTGCCTTGATTTGCGTCATCACCAGATAAGTCGATCGATGAGCTAGACTGATAGTAAAGGCCATCACAAATAAAGCATATGCCAGCACCGCCAGATACAGCAGAGCCACCAGAAAGAACTTCAGTGCCATTATCGTATGTTGACTGACCACCAGCCCCGCCGCCCATGCCATTTAATGAGCTTGGCAGTATTGCCGTTACATCATCGCCATCAGATATTGAAACTGTATACGACAGATCAATAGAAGTTGCCACATATGACGTTGTGCTTCTGTTCGAGTACAGGTTGATTAGATTGGATGTATTATTTGAATCCATATCTAGGCCATTCATTGACGCGTTACCGCCGCCAAAATAGCCATCATGCCCTACTGCTCCGCCCCTTCCTTTACCATCAATCTTTGCATTATCTTCAAGTGTAAAATCATCACAGTCAAAATAAACTGAGCCATTGATGTAAATGGTTGAGTCAGTATCTACAACGATATCACCGTCATAATAGTATTTGCCATCTGGAATGTTCGCGCCATCAGTAAATGTGAATGTGCTGCCGTCATGAGTGCCGTATGTTCCGGCAGACAGGTCAGTCCATCCAGTATGATCAATACTGTTAATAGCATCGCCGTTATCTGCTGTGAACGATGTTGGAACACCTTCAGATGCGAACAGGTTTAAGGTCACTTGGCCAGCAAAGAAATCAGTTGTTACCGATTGAACCTCAAATGACTCAAAGTAAGTGTCGAGTGTTTTATAGTCCGGCTCCTGCTCAAGCGTTAAGCCGACAATATCGCCAACCTCAATCTCTACAGCGTGACGGATTGGCACAGAAACAGTTCGCTCGATTGCGGTATTAGCAAGTCGCTTGACTTGAGACTGAGCAACGAAATCAAGGCTGGTTGATGAGCTTGAGTCTCTATTTCTCAGGCCCAGCAACTCAATTTCTTTAACCTCTGACTTAGTGCCGTATTTGGCCGCGCTATTTGCATCAAGGTAATAATCGAAGCGGTTATATTCTTCCTCAATCGGGTCATAAGACCAACTTATCTTGAAGTAATTCGTAATATCAGAAACGTCACGACTATTCTCTGAAACGTCATATATTTCATCGTAGCTAAGCGTTACGTCTGCAGGTTGCTGCATTGAAACGTAATCATAACGATTCAGGACAAAGCGGCCATACTGGTCGATCTTCAAGTAAGTGCCATACGGCATCAGGCAATAGTTGCCTAAGAATGTCTTTGCGTCTTCTTCGTCAGGGTTGCGGAACTCAATATGGTTAGCCCAAAGGTCACCGCCGATATTCTCGAAAGAGCTTAAATCAACCTCTGATGTGTCTACGCCAGCGTGCCAGTGGCTTGGGAGGTCATTGGTGATGATCCCATATCTTTTACCAGTCAGAAGAGAATAAACCATTTCAGGCTGCGGCAAATCCAGATAAATGAATTCAGTTAGCGTTACTTCCTGGTAGTCGCCGTCATCATCAGTATAGGAAAGGTTAATTCGAGTAGTGCCAAACTTCCCACGCTCTACGCCATAGAATGTTGTGCCGTCTGTTGATGAATAGCCGATATACTCAGTTGCCGAATCGCCATTCTTATCAGTGCCTTCAGCTATTAAGTATCCGCGAGTTTCGCCAGCATCGATAGCCCAATCATCGTCGTGCTCTACTGCCTCAAAGCCAGTAGTTGAATCGACAATGATCTCATCGGTGTCATCATATCCATAATTCCCGGCCAGCGTGCATTCGTACGGGTCGGCAAACAATTCATCTTTAGTGATTCGCTGAATATCAGAAACTGTAATTGTGTAGCTGATCTCATCGTTAGATGGATTTTCGATTAATCCAACGCTATGTCGAACGAAGTCATCAAAATCCATACCCTCATAGCCAAAGTAAAAGTATGTGTATTTATTGTATAGCTCATCTCCATCACCATAGATGGTATTCCATGTTGTTGTGAATGCTAATGCTTTGTCTAGTATCTGGAATGAGCCGCCGCCAATCTCGCTAATGGCTTCCTCTGGCTCAATAGTCTGCGATCCTACAGAGCAGCTTATCAGCAATCCTTGGTGGAAAATTCCGTTAGCGTCAGTAATGTCGATGTCTTTAGATGTCACATAGATATTGTAAGAGTCTGTGACAATCTTAACGACAACAATAGGCTCTGCGCCTTTGGATGCATTGTATGTACTGAACGATTCACTTAAAACGCGCATTAAATGGCCTCTCGAATAGTGAAGCTGTATTGAAACGAATCTATAAAGGTTGGGTCACGCCTAGTTATTGTTGGCGTCGAATTGGCAACTAATTGCACTGATACCTCGGCATCATCTTCGTCTATGTTGGTGATGGTGAATTCCTCAGACGCACGAACCGAATTAAAGAACATATTCATATAGGATCCTGAAAGGTCAGCCGTTGTAGCATCGTTAATGGTCACAGTGCCTTCCTCTGCAATAGTTACCGACCAGTTCATGTTGGCGTAAAAATCACGAGAATCCTGAATGCCGCTTTTGGTTAGCTTATCTGTTTTGCTCCACTCGTATGATGGCGTGAACTCAGTAACATCAACTGACATTTCTATTTGGTCGCCAGATGATACGCCAGTTACCAGCTCCCTAAGCGCGGTGTAAGTGATTACTACATTACTCATTAGTTAAACCTCTTGAATTGCGCTGATGTTGACTTAATCGGTACTGCATCAGAATCGAACACGCTAGCCAGTATCTGGGCCCATTCAGACGTTGAAATATTGTTCCCGCCAGTGATATTTACATTGGTTATGCTGTTGTCCGTACTGGTTGAGCTTGAACTGCTAGTTGATGAGCTGATAGATGTGCTCGAACTTGTGCCTGATGTGTCGCCGTAGTCAGTTGATAGGATAGAGCTAACGTTCGCAGCAGCAGCAGCCCATACCGCAGCAGCACTTACAGCGCCGTAGATGCCGCCCTGTTCCCAAGCCTTAGCAGCAGCGCCATAAGCGTTAATTAAGGCCATAGAAGCAGCGCCAGCCTTACCTATATTGAATATCTCCTCGTTCTCTACAGCCATAAACGCAGTGAATGCAGATGTCAGATTCTGCATTGCCTCGTTCTTTTGCTGCTCCAGTTCAATTGCAGCATTGGCCGCATCTTCATCAGCCTGAATGCGGGCGTTTGCGTATTCTTGGTATATGCCAAGCTGAGTTTCGAACGAGTCGCGCTCATCGGCAATGCGCTGGGTTTCCATGTCCTGCATTGCATATCTGAACTCGTTATAGATGCTTAGCTGTCGGTCTAGGTATTCACCTTCAAGATAGTCATTAATCGCATCAAGCTCAGACTGGAGCGAGAAGCGGCGTTGATTCATTTCATCCTGAGTCGGCCAAGTCATTGTCACGGCTAAGTCTTCATCCGAGATGCCAGCCATGATTTCTTTAATGTCTTCTATGCCGGTTTTATATGCGTCAATGTCCTGATTCAGCGTGTCATATTCGGCGCTCATTGAGGCGATAGATTTCTGAGTCTCTGCATATGTTCCGTTTAGAGTTTCCTGCGCTGCTTTTGCTGTTCGTCCATAGCCTGAGGCCTTCTCTTCTAGCAGCTCAATTTCAGACTGCTGCTCTGCGATGGCTTCAGTCAGCTCTTCCTGCCGGTCTTTTGCTTCTTCGATTTTCGAGGCGTAATCAAGCAAAAGGAAATTGGCTTGCGCTTCGGTTAGGTTCTCGAAGTCGTTAGTCATCTCCTTGATTCGATCAACTAAGTCGGATGCTTCTTCCTCAGTGGTCATGAATGCAGCGGCAAGTGTGCCAACCAGTACAGCACCAAGTGACACGGCAACGCCAATAAGAGGGGCGCCCAATACGATACCTAAGTCAGCAGCCTGCTGAGATAGCGCAACCATTGGTGATACGCCGCCCTGTATCTGGCCGACCATTTGTTGAATCTGAATACCCGCCTGACCTGCACTTCGGCCCATTCCGCTTGTGGCAGTTGATGCCTTGGTTGCGTTTGCGGTATGAGTCTTAAGTGTTGTTCCGGCAGTTTTAGACTTACTGGTTAAATCCTGAACTTCATCGGCAGCCCGTGAGGCACTTGAGGCCATATCAAGAAGGGCATCATCGGCTTTAATTACGTCAGTGGAATCAACCTCGATTCCTAGCGTTGTAATCTCTGTTGTCATGTCAGCCTCTTATGCCGAAGAATCTGCGCAAGTTCTTATCAGTCGCAGAAATGAATTTTTCACCAGTGCCAATATAAGGCGGTTGGCCGTTGTACTCTTTCGCCCTGAACTTAACCTCTGATGATGCATAAGTCCGGCTCATGAATATCAGCAATTCAACCTCTTTCGGGTTTGGCCGCCAGCCTGACAACTCAACCCATGCCTGCACGTCCTTGTGCTCAAATCTAAGGCCAAGTTCATTAAACCACTGGCCTATATACTCAAAAGGGCTAATGTCAGGTAGTGTAAATTCCTGAGCACTAGCCCTCGATTGTTTCTCGCCTTCTGGTACTGCTTGAAGCCAGCCAAGCATTTCGGCGTAAAGCTTTAGTTGCTTTTTGGCTTCTTCGTAAAATTTGAGCGTTTTTCAACCGCTACAGATACTTGGTCAATAATCCAGCCGAATTGCGTTAGGAGCTTGACCGCATTGTCTTTACTGTACTCAAACGATTCGCCGCCCCAAGTGAAACCAGACCAACCAGTTACGCAAGGCGCATACAGCTTCACAGACTCGACATCGTTGTCGATTTCCTTGCCGTCCTTGATAGCCTTTGACATCCGGCGAAGTGAGTCATTTTTAGCCTTGCGATAGACCTTAGAGTCAGAGCCGATAACCTCAATAGTTACACCAGCCTTTTTACCTGTCTTCGGGTCGATAAGCTCTAGCGAGAATCCATTCTCTGCATCTGCGGCTAGGTCGTAATTGGTTAATTCCATTATGCGGATACCACGACAGGAACGTTATCAAAAATAACCTTGCCAGTAACAGTAACCATATCATCAGCAGTGCCTACAGTTACCGGAGCCTCGAAGATTTGGCCAGTGTTGTAAATGACAGTGCCGTCCTGCAGAGTGAACTCATGCGAAAACACAGTGTCTTGCTCAGCACCATCTACGCCAGAAATGAACAATGCTTGGCCTGCGTCATCAGGATCATAATCGGCAGTTGGTGTAATCTCACCATAAGACTTTGAGCCTTTGCGCGTTTTGGTAATGCCTGTTTTCAGCGGTGTGGTAGTCACTGATGTGAACGTTGCACCCATGACCGTACCTAAGTTGGTAACGCCTTCGTATTCAGTAAATGTCAGCGCCTCAAAGCCTGCTTGATCGTGTGATGCTGGCTCACCTGCATAAAGCCGGTAAGTAACGCCAATGCCTGTTTGTGACATAATAAAACCCTCTTTTAGATCGTTTAATTATAACGCAGCTATAGCGTCCGTTAAAGCCTTGTTAAAGTTGATAACATTAGTTCGAACCATCCCTGTTGGTGCTTGGCTTGACCATCCTTGATATTCAAGCCGTCCGATATATGGTGTCGAGTTGATTAGGTAGAACACTGAGCCAGCCGCATAGCTACTAATATCTTCCACGTCTTCGATAACGCCAACCTCTGTCTTTGCATATGCGCCATCGTCAAATACTGGCGTGTAGCTGCCAACGCTCGGAATCCAGTTACCACGGGCAGTGCCGCCAACGTAGCCTTTCGGCGGCGGAGATTGCCATAACGCAGGATTGCCAACTGGCGTATCTTTGATAATCATCGTTGATAGTTGAAGGCAGGCGGCATTGATCACTTTTCGAGTATCTAAGCTGGTCTTTTCGGCCCATTCTTTAATCTTTACAGCAAATAAATCAGGCGTACTCATAAGAACGCCCTGTAACGGATTGAAACAGGAATAGCCGCCCATGATTCACGGTCTTCAAAGGCAGTGCCTGCCCATGACATTTCAACGAATACATCGCCCTGCTTTGAGCCTTTACTAAACTCGGCCAGAACCTCATCAACGATGGCCCTTGCCGTCACAATGCCCTGCCCTTTAGGTTGCAGCACATCAACTTGAAAGATGCCTCTATAGTCATTCAATGAGCTTGTTGGCAGTCCGCGAGTGGTTGTTTGTGATGGCAACATAAAACAGCGCAGGTAAGGTTGATCAGTTGGCGTATAGCTAACACCAAGATAAGCAACGTCATAACCATTAGTTACAGCGAAATTCTTTAGCTTTGTTTCGAGTGCCGCAGTAATGGTATTTAACATGCTATTTCCTCAACTGTAATGTGTAGATAATCGCGCAGGTCTCATCTGGGTCTAATGGGCTAACGCTTACAATTCGGTAAAATCCGTACTTGTCACCTTGTGTCGGCTCTTCGCCTGAGTAAATCATCTTTTTATCGCTGGCCAGAATTGCGGTTCCGTCTATCTCTGTGTTCGAGTAATTCAGCAGCACGCCATAACCTGAAATTGTGGTTGTGGTCGTAGTTACGCCTGAAGATGGGTCGTATTCACCTTCCTCAATATGCGTAATAGTCACAGCCTTGCCATTGGATTTGATTAGGCGCTCAGCAGTGGTTCTTAGTTTTGCGTAATCAGCCACGGTACACCTTCGGATTGAATGCAGATGAAGCTGCAGTTAGCTTCTTGAGTAGATTGTTAATCTTTGGATCAATGCTATTGGTAATGGCGTTATCCTGATATTCAATCTCAATAACGTCAACCTTCTCCATCTTGATTCCTGATGTAATTACCGCATCAGGTGAATTCCCCTCATCGATAGCTACAGCAACGGCCATTTGCGCCTTCTTGAGGTCTTTCGGTATTTCATCAGTGCCAATGCTAAAGCCGTCAATCTTAACGCCTGAGCGCGGCCACTGCAGCTCCTGATCCTGAGTGTACTTAGCACCCTTGAACGACTGCGCTTCGATGTAGTCCATTGCCTGAATCAAAAGCTGCTCAGTGTCACCAGATAGCGTAACTCCGCGAGCAGTAGCGTAATCAGATAGCTCTGTCTCTGTAGCATAGCTATTGGCATCTTCTACGATAGAGCCGTCTTCAACTGTAATCGTCATTAAAACCTCTCTTCCCACGACAATTCATATTCGCCGTAAGTGTCGTTATTGCCGCTACCAATGCCGTCAAGTACAACCCACACAATAGAGCCAGCAGCAATGCCAGAACGCAAACCTTCTGGAGCGTAGGTTGATGATGCACGGTTATTATTGCCATCAGTCAATACGCTTTGCCCAGTGTATGGAGTGTTTGTGCCTGGTGTGAATATTCCAGAACCAACAGCGCGCTGGATGGTTACGCCAGTCTCTGGATGAGTATCAAATGTTTCATGCAGGATTCGATTTAGCGCAGTTATCGAGCCTGAGTCAGACAGTGTGCCGGTGAATGTTTCGCCATTATCAAACACATAAACCCGATACTTTCGACCGCCAGACCATAGGCTTAACACTCCCTCTTGAACTATAACCGCATAAGTTGTGGCAATTTTATAAACTATCTGGTTTGCATTGCTAATGCCGTCAAACTCATCGAAATAGCGGAACTGGGCATTGCCTTCAAACGATGACTGCTGTGAGTCTACAGCAATGCGCCTAATTCCTTCTCGGTCATCTGTCAGCAGGTCTGACATAATGCCGCCATTACCACCAACAGGATAGGCCATTATTTAGCGCCTTTAATTTTGTCAGCCTTGGCCTTAACTGCTGCGTTAATGCCCTTGCGAACATCTTCAGGGTCAACCACAGACCATGATTTTACTGGCTTATCTGATGTTGTTACTTCATCAATCTTTTCTTGCAGAGTCTCTTCTGACCATCGGCCATCTACGTCAATGCCCAACGCTTCAGCTTTGGTTACCAATTCTTCTTTCTGTGACATATAAACCTCGAAAGGAAAAGCCCCCGAAGGGGCTGTATTGATCAGTTGGTGATCAGGAATGCCAATGGGCAGTTCTTACGATCAAACACGCGAGTCCAGTTGCCAGCGGTTGCCAGCTCTGCCTGAGTAGGAGATACGCCAGCCAGTGAAGCGCCTTCCCATTTGAAGCCTGCAGGGTGGGTAAGCCATGTTTTACGCTCAACGATGTATTCAACGCCTGCGCCGTCACCTTGCAGCTCTTCACGCTTAACGGCAACAGGAACTTTCGGAGTGCCTTCACCGTAGCCAAACGCGCCTTCACCGAACAGTACAGTAACGTACTTGTAACCATCTGTAGAGCCAGCAAGTACAGTGTTCTGGTCATCCAGAATTACACGGTGGCCCATGTAGGTTGGAATGGTCAGCATACCCTGAGAGTCTGGAATGAAGTCGATATCATCGTTTTCCAGCATCTGCTTATAGATGGCAGAGTGAACACCGATAGCGCCAGTGTTATCAAACGCATCGCCCAAAGTGAAGGCGGCAGTCAGGAAGTTAGAGCGGCTGAACTTAGTTGCAGTGGTCTGAGACGCAATTGCTTCGGCAGCGATGTCGTAAACCATATCACTGTCATCATTGGCAACGTTAGACAGCAGAATGCCATAAGAGGTTTTCAGTAGTCGGCGCTGGAATTGCTTCATCCAGTAGGTGCCGAAACGGTTGCGGATGCGCTGCATTGGGTCGGATCCTGCAATTTCACCGGCCAGGTCAGTTGCAGAGTAAACTTGGTTCAGGTATGAAACAATACCAACCTGCTTGCTTGCGCCCAGTTTCAGCGCAGTAGCTTCGGAGGTCGGATCATCAGAGGAAATGTTCGCCTCGTCATCGCCATCCAGGTCAGCCCAAAACGGAATATTTACCTCATTGCCACCGGAGCTTGCCTTCTCATCGAGAATAGGGTTGCGAGTGATAATGCCGGATTCGGCCATTGCGGTTTTTTCTGGTGAATTCTCAGCTTGGTAAGTTGTATATACCTCTGGAATCACCACATCAGTTAATTGAGTAGATGCCATAATCTAGTTACCTTTAATTAAAAATCTCTTTAAATTTCTGAGGGTCTTCTCGATAGAGTGCGACGCGCTCAGCTTCTGTGTAATCACTTGGTTTCTTCGTTACGGCCCCACCGTTTCCACCCTTGGCCCCGCCGCCGGATGAGTCCACACCATCAAACAGGAATGGATAATCTGCCTTGTACGTGTCTAATAGCTTCTTAGCATCGACAGGTACGCCGCCTAATTCATAGAAAACACCTTCATCACCATATTTGGCATGGTCAGAAAGCAGTTTCTTAAGTGCCTTTGCTCGGCTGTTATCCTTGGTGGCAGTGCTTACGACTTCACCCAAGGCTAACTCAATGTCTTTCTTTTCTACCTGTGAGCGGTATGTTTCATATTTCTCAGCCAGTTCCCGCTTGGCTTCCTGCTCACGCTCAAACAGGGTTTTGAATTCCTGCTTTTCTTTCAGTCGATCTTCTTCGGCCTTTGCCTGCAACTCTGCAAGCTCCCGCGCTTTGTCTTTCGCTGATTTACTTTCGCCTAAAAGCTCATCGACCTTTGATTTCAAACCTGACACTTGTTCATTCACTTTCGCCTCAACTTCTTCAGCAGTAAACGCCTCTACTTCAGTGCCATCTTCTAACTTAAATTTTGCCATTATTAGCCCCGCTAATTTGTGGTTGCCAGCTCAGCCAGCGTTATAACGAATTATAACACTTGACAAGGCAGAAACAAACATCTAGTTATAAGCCTGCAGATTCAAACGCCATAGGCTCAAGGGCGCGCAATTCAGCTAATGTGTATTCTCGTCCTGAGTCATCCACGAACTGATCTAGCTTTAGCCCGCCTTTCCTGTACAGCTTGCCACGAGCAACGCCTAAGAACTCATCCTGAAATGATGCCGTTTGCCTGCTTAGCCATCCTGAATATGTGGTCTGTGCACTGACCGGGCCGCCAACACTCGCCCTAGTTCCGCCAGTGACGTTAATCCGATATTCATCGGCTATGCGCGGGGTTAATAGTGAGCGGCAATTCCAGTGTCTAGGAGTAACCGGAAACCATGTGATAGCCTGCTTCCTGCCATCCGGCCATGTGCGTATCGTTCGGGTGCCTTCCTTGGTGAATATACTGCCATCACGCAAAGCGCACTCTGTAGTAGTTCGCGAATCAAGCACTGAGACCCATTCTAAGCCCGCTATCACGTCTGAGTTTGCATCGTAAACACTTTGCCTTGCTGCTGATGTAAAAGCGTTTGTAGCGGTTCTCACGAGCGCGTAAGCATTAGCCTGAGTCCTTTTCTCTGCTAGCCGCTTGATAGCAGCAACAATAGATTGCGATGAGTCGTTATTTGCTACGCCGATTCGCAGGGCATTAGATATCGCTGTTTTATTGGCTGAGCTAAAGGCGTTGATTGCCTCGTTAATCGTTAGTGTTTGCGTTCTGCCGGTGCTGGATACCAGATTCATGGTTAGGTTTTGAGTCAGGGCGCTTACGAATCCTGGCTGCGGCGCGGCAATGGCTGCTGACGTATTAGTTTCAAGCAGGCGCTCAATGAATCCCGCTTCATAATCTGTCAGCTCCTCTAACTTCTCAATCAGACCAGTACTATACCCATCAAGACTTGAATCAATAATGTCGTTAATATCGCTAATCATGCCAGTGACTCGGCCAGCGTTCAGGCTTCCAGTGTGCGACTCTAGATAATCCACCAGCTCATCACGCATATTTTCCAAATACTCAATCAGCTCGTTATTTATGCCAGAACCGCGTCTAAGCAGAAATATCTGATGCTTTACGAGTGAATCTAGTGTGTTCGTATCTGATGACATTACATGGCCCCTTATAACTAAACGGTATTATACAGCAAAAGGGATATGAACTATATTTAAGGCAAATAAATAAGGAGTTGCCGAAATGACCATCATCGAAAAAGCCACATATGTTTTACTCTCAGTCATTATGATGACCTACATGCAGTGCGCACAAGCTGCTGATGTGTCTGTCTATCACGACATAGGCACAGTACACATGAATGAGTTCAACAGCATTCTAAATAACGATAATGACGTAACCATTATCAAGGTCAATGGCTTCCTGTTCGGCACCATGACCAATAGCTTCAACGATGACGGCTACTTTGCAGGCTATCAACGCAACCTGTACCGCAATGGCAGCTTTTACCTTGATGGTGGCATTACTGCGCTATTCGGATATAAAGACCACTACTACACAGACGGTCAGCGCATCATCGATGATCCAGAATCAAAGGACGTTACTTATTTTGCGCCTATATTCTCTGCTGGATTTGAGATTGTTGACGGACTGTCATTTCAAATAAACAGTATGGCCGACGTTATTAACTACGGCTTTAAATTTGACTTCTGAGGAAAGCATATGATCAATTTACCAATCGGACACGGCTTAGTAGGCACTGCCATATACAAAGGAAAGGCCGTAATCATCACTGAAGACGAAGACGGCCAGATGTTTGTTTTTGATAATGATTCGCCTGAGCTTGAAGGTTGCCATAAAGCCAAAGTAATTGATGAGATAATAGATAACCTCTTTGATAGATCAACTAGTCGACATCAACCATACCACTAGGCTCCTTCTCCATCTCATTAAGCAGGTCTTGATTGTCCATATCTGTGTCAATCAGGCCTGCCTTCCTAAGCGTGTTCAATGCTTGGTCAGATGTCATTAGATTGGAGTCCTTAAGTAATACCATCATCTGAGCGTCTTTATAATCAAACGTAAACTCGAAGAACTCACGGTTTAGTTCAATCTCAATACCTTCATCGGATACGCCCATGAAACGGGCACAGTCTTTACAGGCCATGGTCAGTGCTTCTGATATATTGCCGACAATCGTATTCAGTACCGATGTTTCAGAGCTGGCGTTAATTCTGGCAGTTTCAGCAGTCTGGTTTACCGTATTGCCATTAATGAGCTTAGCGCCAATAGATACGGCTTGGGCTTCCTTATCTGCAATGGCTTCCTTAAGTGCTCCGCCAGATTGGGGCTCAAGCAGGTCAGCAGATCCGTTCTGAGTCACAATTGCCCTAGCTGATCCGATGACAATGCCATCAGGGTTTGCTGTTGTCCACTGGTCAGTGCTCATGTCGCCAATGTTAATATGCGCCATCTTCTGGCCACATAGGAATAGCTCTTGCTCGTGGTCTGCTGTGTTTCGATAGTGCGCAAGGTTTACGATGGCAAGGTCTAACAGTGCAGGTTTATCGTAGCCAGGCTTATTGTCAACTGATCCGGCCCAGTAGAACGGTATATGCCGCATTGGTTTTCCATTCTGCTTTGGTAGATATTCTTCAAGTACTGCGCCACCTTCAGAATACAGAACCTGATTGTAGATATTGTCATCGTCCAGAAACAGAGCTCGGTATTCACTCTCGTACGTCCATGTGAACCGATCCGAATAAACCTTGCTCTCTTCCTTCAGAACCACCAATGAAAGCACGTCTTTACCGTTAATCTCTTTGGTATCGTAGCTTATGATTGACTCTACCTTGTACGGCAGAATGCTGGCTGATACACCCATAGTCTGCTCTAGGCTTGGGTTGTCTGCAACCTGTGGATAATCAACTAGAAAGCCGTAATTGCCACCTTCTAGCAACTCACTAATTCCGCGCTTAGCTAACTGCTCAATACCAGCGCCAGCGCCGTCAGCATTATCGACCAAGTATTCGACTTGGCCTAGCTCCTTCTTAGCCATATCCTTACGGAATACAGCGCCAATCATGCCGTCCTTAGTCCTGCCGGTGAAGTTGGTGTAGTAAGCTCGTGTCTTATAGCGAGCATACTCTTCATCATCCATAACGCTTGGCTGCGGCAAATACTCACGGCCACGATGCTTAACATGCTCTTCACCTTGGCATGCGTCACGAGTAATCATTGCCGCCTTAATGGCGTGCTCATACTGCGGAATTGGTACGTTTACTGGCATAATCTAGCCCTTATAACTTAATGGCATAAGTATATCACCTTGCCATGCTTACGTTAATGTTTGCAATCGGCTTAACTATAGGCATCTCGTAAGCTATCGGATACGTTGATGCGTCATTCTGGTGGTCTTTGCCGCCCTTCTTATCAGGCTCGCCGTTGTCATCGTAGGTTTGCTGTTCAAAGCATGCTGCAACGTCTGGACACAGCGAGTCATTCACGAATAGCCGGCCCTGCTCAAATGCTGCATTAGTGGCGTTAACCCTATCTCGCACTGGTGGGTTGCTGGCCTTATAGCGACACTCGAACTTAAACTCATTGCGCAATATAGCTATATCTGACTCACTCACGCCGCCCATTCTGGTTCTGTTCTTGCCTGAGCTATCTGGATATATGATTATCTCATGGCCTTCATATTTGCTCTTCAGGGTTTTAGCAACGGATGGTGTATTGTAGCCTTTCGATATCTGGTCAACGGCATGCATAGACCTACCACGCATGACATAAACAGTCGCTGCCATATTATCAATGTTAAAGTCCATACCAACAAATAGCGGCTCACCTGGCCTAGCAACCTCTTTGCTCCTATGTTTCACTCGGTCATATGACCTATACACAGTGCCTGCAGTAAGGTTCACGAACTCGCCGTTGATGTATGCGCTAATGAGCTGGGCAGGATATGTTTCAAACAGTGATGAGATATAATCAGGCGGCAGGAATGGCTCATTCTCGTAGGTACTGGCCTGAACCATCGAATAGGACTTGGTTGGGTTCTCGGCAAACTTAGAATAAACAAACTTAAACCCTTCAGGCGTAGTAGTCACGCCAATGCCATTAACCACCCCAGGAATAACTAATCGCATACGAGCTACAATCTTATTCCATGCGTTTTCGGCCTTCTTAGCGTCCAGTACATCGATCTCATCGACCAAGGCACGGGCAATCTTAAAACCAACGATGGAATCAGGCCTATCCATAGAGCGGCAGATAATAGTGCCGTAATAAGCTGAACCACGATACAGCGCAACCTCTTTGTCGGTGGTCTTAATGACGCACCTTACGCCCATCATCTCTGCAGCTTCTTCAAGCGTAGGATAGAAGATATCCCTAATTGCTGGATAGGAAGGCCCGAAATAGCCCTGCACGATGCCAGGATTTTGCAATGCGAATATCAGCAGATCACAGCACCCAACGAACGTCTTACCAGAGCCGAACCCACCAACATAGCCTCGGTACTTAGTATTCAGCCCATTAAGAAAAGCATTCTGCGATGCGCTAAAGCTAATCGGCATCAGAGCCGCCTTTAGTAACCCTTATGTCTCTAGCAGCCTCTCGAACCTCGAATGTAATATTAACGCTTGGCGCATCCTCATCTTCGGAGCCAGTGCCTAACATCTCGTTCATCGTCTTAATTGCAGCATTAGCAGCGTTTAGATTCTCTCTCTGCTCTATAGCAGCCTCGCCAACATATCTAATCTTGGTCTCTAGACCAGCCTCAACTATCTCATTAAGCCATCTAAGACGCTGTTCTACGCTTATAGAGAACGCCTTTTCTGCTACCGCACTGGCGACCTCCTGCAATTCCTTGATTCTTAGGCTTATCTTAGGATGATGGTATAGTTTATCGGCCTGAACGGATATGGCAGCGGATGACATATTCATGCTATATCCAGCCGCCTTATACGCTGCAACCTTATCACCGCCATTCTCAACAACGGCAACTGCAAATGCTTCCTGACTTGCATTTAATGCCATATTAGTTAGCCCGCTTAAATTCCTTACCGTAATAGAAGAAGTTCCTAATCATTCGTTTCTTTCTCTTCCTGCCAGTATCTTCTACAACCTCAGAATACGCAACATAGACAGTCATCTCGCCAGATGTGCCAATGTCATTTGTCGCCGTCACAATTACATTCTCTGTCTCTTCTGTATCATTCTGAGACAGCCTTGAAAGCACTCCTGAATCAGATACAGAATAGCTCGCACTGTCATCGCCTCCAGATATTGCCCACGAAGTTGGAGCCCCGCCAGAATAAGCAAGGACAACAGAAAAATCAGAGCCTATATATCCGGCATACCATGATGACCCGTCTAGCTCAGGTGCTGATTCAGTTGATTCTGCCTCATAAGATCCATCACCCCACAGCGTTGAGCCATCATCCAGAGAACCATCCCCATATAATGTCGTCATAATTCATACCTCATGATGCCACCACCTTCCGTAAGCTGAACTCGCCGTTAGTGTCATACATTAACACATAGTAGGTGCTTCCAGATGTTAGCTCTTCCTGATCCCATGCCACATCATAACCAGCAGACGCGCTAAATGTTCCAGTTGCCACTAATGATGTTAGTGCAATATCAGAATAAATCTTGTACACCCCAGATGCTGATACATTCGAACCTAACTTGTTTTTTAGTTTAGGTATCGTAACTTTTGCAACTGCCACCACCTCAGCCTCAACCGTCACAAATGCCGATGCAGTGCCAGTTAAACCGCCGCTGTCTGCGCTTGTGGTTACTGTGATTTCATAGGTTCCGGCTGTATTGGCGACATATGCCGAGCTATCAACAGTATAGGTAACCGTGTCGCTATCGTCTGATGTTGTGATAGTGCCTAATAATGAGTCACTCCATACAGTGCCATAGGGTACGCTAAGCGATGTGTTTTGGATGGTTACTGTTGGGGCTGTGTTAGCACCGTTGGTCTCGGATAATGTGAGAACATACTGCGTCAACGTAGTTCCGTCGGTGCTTCTCACATAAAATTCCTGAGTGCCGCCGGTAAATACTTCATAATCTATCAGATTAAGTCCGTTGTTTACTGGCGTAACGCCGTCTGGTGATGAAATGTAGGCTGTCTGACCAACCTCTAAATTTAACCCATAACCCCAATCCATAACGTCTAACATGCTGGACTGCTCAACAGCAGTTAGCTCAACCCACCCAGTAAATTCGAGAGTTATGGTGTCTTCTTGTGTTAACTCGGCGGATGAGTTTGACGCAACAGCAGTTAGCTCTCCGTCTAATAGCGTCATATTGGCAAATGATGGTAACGGCTCAGCTTCATATGTGCCATCGCCATTATTTGTCAGAGTTAGAGTTAGTGTTGTATCTGCGCTATCAGTCAACACCAGAGTGGTTGCATCTAGCATTTCAGACGTAAGTGTTATCACTCCTTCAGGGCTAACAACGCTCTGATCAATTATCAGTGTAGGGAGCGAATCGTCTGCCGTTGAAATGAACGCAGTTCCGTCTGTTGGGAATCCAACGCCTGTTGCATAGTTGTTTGCTATTGACTCAGGTATTACTGGCTGAGAGCCTGTGTCGCTTGAATCTGCCGTGTTGGCATCCCAGTTGTATACTAATGCGCTAGTGTCTAACGATTCATAAGCCCTGACGTACTCAAGATAACCGGGCATTTCTCCTGCTATATTCCCGCCGTCACCTAAAATATCAAAAAGACTGATTGTTTCAGAACAGGCTTTTGTGCCGAATGCATCTCCATCTAATAGGGCGGTTAGTGTAGTTCCGTCACATGTCAATACCCAGTCGTGAATATCTCCGTCTGCTAATACGGTTACGCCATTAGCACTGTCAATATCGTAGGTTGTGTTATTCAACCTAACCTCTAGCTCGTCTCGGCCAAAATACGAAGACACCGCCCTAAATTGTATTTTGGTTAGAAATTCGTCTGATGAATAACCTACGACCTGTGTCCATGTGTTACTGACAGCAGGAACCGCAGCTCCTATCTCAATGCGCCAATTTGAGCTGCTGCTACTTACAGGAGATTGAATCTGTAGATAATCACCTAATGATAAATCAATGTATTTACTCACCTATTAAACCCCCGTATACGTGCCAACTGGAACATCATAAACCTGAACCAAATTAACGCCAGAATCTTGCCCATAACTCAGGATTACATATAGCTCATTAGTCGATGGAACGAACGTTGATGACAGCACTCGACCCTTCATAACCCAATCACTCTCATCGAATTCCTTGTACTCTTCAGCGAATGAATCAAAATGATAATAGTTCGGGTCATATAGATTGGTTGCATTCTTTATGTCATCAAGATTTACTGCCCATATGCAATTGTGCCAATCTTTGTTGCTAATAGGCTCAGGAGATGACGAATCGGTTCCAGATGACCCATCTTCCTCTAGCATATGCCCGTGGTACGTCCTGCCGAACTCACAGCCATAGGCCCTACCTACAAATACCAGAGATTTTGAATTATTCGGGATAAAAGCACCTAAAGCACCCATAACATAACCGGTATGAGTGTTGAAGACAGAAGGGTCAGGGCGAGGAAGCATTTGCATCTGCTCGTACGTCATTTTGTTTCCCTCTACCTGATTTAGGTAATCTTCCATTGACGTAATGTTTGATGAGGTTACCCAGCTAAGATAGTGAGATAGGACGCCATCTACATACCAGTCATCAACTCCAGATATGGGCGATCCATTAGGGAAATTCATATACTCATCAGCTGAACCAGTATCGCCTGTTATAGATGATGGGTTCCACCCGTAGAATGCTGGGCCATACGGCCAGCGACCTTGAATTGATGCGTGACAGCATGACCCGCAACCATGTGTATTGCCATCAAAATCAGATTGATGCTCTGTTGGTATGGTAAAAGCATACGCTGTTGTTTTGTCGCCCTCCCCCATATCAACTGTTTGCCATGTCGCATTCTCAAAGTCCGTGACATCACTACACACCACTAAATTATCTTTACTAGGAGTTGACCCAGCTTGGGAATCATATGCTCGATAACGCCCCATATACAGCTTTCCACTTTCAACTAACATGAATCCGACATCCTGTGACTGCAAGCTATCTTCTTCCGTTGTATAGCTGTAGGATATTTTATCGTCGAATCGAGTAAACCCATCAACTAGGGTTGCATCCGGTAAATTGCTGATATCGCTATCAGTTGATAGTGTTGGGATCGAGAATCTAGCTATAACCGCGTTCCGGTTTGCGGTCTGCTTCGCTAGAATAACCATATTATTCACTGGGTCTATGCAACCGCGCTGCATGTATGCTGTCGAGTACCAGCTATCTGAATCCGTGTCTGTCGATGTGCTAGTGTTTGGGATTTTAAACGCGCCCTTAAATGTTATCCCAGTAATGTCCCATGTAGAATCATCAGTTCCGTCTATCCCGTTTTGAAACTTAGATATAGAAAACTCTTCAACGTTGTCACGCTGCCAATCAGCATAATCAACCGTTCGTGTAATAGCCATTAACCAACCTCGCTTATAATTTGCCCGCACCTAACGCACTCAGGCCCGTCATCAGTCAGGGCGAACAACTGGCAACCGCATTCAGGGCAGCAATAGTCAGTGTCAACCGTGGCTGATACAGTCTCTATTGCTCGCTCTAGTTTAGCCGTTTCAAAGTCGATTAATGACATCTTCGCCCCGCCATTAAATAACGCCTATTGTATCATAGGTTGAGCGATAATTAAGCAGGCAATAAAAAAGCCCAGTTAAGGGCTATGGAATCAACATGGCAATCTTGAATATCGAACTCATTGCAGAATCCATTGCCAGAATGCAAGGTATAACGATAATAATTATATATAACCTCAAAACCGCCATCTCCCGTCAATGATGAATAGATGCGAACGCTTTCCGTTTGCGTATTGTATGGTGTTGCAGTGCTGCCAGCTTGATGGGCCTTTGTTATAGCCTAGTCGAAGCAGGCTTAGCGTTCCGTGCTGGTACTGGTCATCTTCTATTCCTGGTGAATGGCTATGACCCCACTGAGCAGGCGACCCAAGCCGCGTAAACTGGATTAGACCGCCTCTTGAGCCATTAGCGCCCATATCACCGTGGCCATCATGCGACACACCATCAACAGTATACGATTCATCACGCTTCAAGAATCTAACTGAATCATAGTTCCGCATCCATTTGCTGGCGAAATACTCGTAAGGGTCGCGACCGTCAACCATGACCGGAAATGCCTCACACCAGAGAAGACCGTTAATCACATCCTTGCGCGGGTCAGTCTCCTTTACCCATCGGTCAAAATGCTCATCGTGGTTAGAACGCTTTATTACCACCTCTGCAGCCGTCTCTTCAGCTATCCTATCGATCAGCTCATATGTAGCCTTTAGTTCGCGCTCTACCGAGTCAAGTCCTTTAGATGACAATCGGTGCATCACTACTGGGTCGCGCCTGTTGTGGTGCGATGCAGACTGAAAATCTAATGAGTCATCAATGGTTATGGCTTTTGGCCTAAAAAACTTAGCCATGGAGTTGTGAGCGAAGAATGTGGCATTAACCGCAGCAGGGTCATGCTGTACGCCATGAAGGTCTCCAGTAGCCAGCAATGAAGGCCGTGGTGCTTGGTACGCAACGCCCATACAATACTCTGTATCCAAATCTATGAAGTCGCCACGGGCATCTGCCACTAACTGCCGAAGAAAGAACTTATCTCCGTCAACTTCAATCAGTGCTGCACCTAATGTGTGCCGCGCCTCACCCTTATAGCCTGCTTTACTGTCTGTGTAGTTCTCAATGGTACAAGCGCCAGTTGTGACCATTGTCTTAGGTAGCCGGTTATTCTGAGTAGCGATTGAACGCAATTGAATCTTTGCATGCCCAATGATTGCCGAGCTATCGCCTGATGCTGTTTCCAATCCTGATAGCGGCCTGACTGCAGTCGGCTGAGTCTTTAGCCTGCCGAGTATCATCAGATTGGCATTAACTTCAAAGTCATCTTCACATAGATACGGTCTTACCTTCTCGTCCCAGTAATCATGCGGGCGCTCTACGAAAGTCGATGTAGGGTTTTTGTATCTGAATGGTATAGCAAGGAGCTTTGCGCCCATAGTCTCGCAGGCGCATAGCAGGTTATTGAAGAATCGTTCGTGAACTGGTGTGTCGTTTTGTGCTGATGTGACTATCATCGTGAACCGCCTTTGCTTTAGGAATCGCTGATAGTCTCTAGAAAGGTCTGTTATTTTGTCCTGGATGCTTGCGCTTTCTGGCTTGGCCTGAGCTTTACTTTCCGAACCTATATTGGCCTTCTTTCGAATGTACTTAACATGGTCTGTAATCGTTCCGAATGACTTGCCAAGCTCCTCAGCTATACCCTTCTGTGACTTACCTTCCCGCAGCATCTCCAACACTTCGCGCTGCTTATCAGTAAGGTCTAGCGAGTCCAGTGCATTGTCGTTCCAGTTCATTTGCGTTTCTCCAGCAATTCTGGGTTTTGGTAGATGTTGCCGGTAACCACAAGGCTGTACGAATCAACATAATCTTGACTAATTACAGGGCCATCAGGAATATCGATAACGAAAGCGGAAATAGTGTTGCTCCACACAACCTGTGCGCCATGCTCTGTCTTAGCGCCCCTTGCCGTCAACCAATCACCTTCATAAACTTCAACGCCATAGCTGTCACTAACGTAAGTGTATTGTCGGCGATGCTTCAGAACAAACTTCTTAAGCATAGGCATGTCTGCTAAATCTTCAAAGTGCTCGCCATTCTCCATCTGATCAAGCGTGTAGCGTAATTCCATCCATCTTTTGCCATCAGACCACATACAGCCAAACTTAATCTCTCTCATTTAAGTTACTCCTACTCTAATTCAAGGTGCCATGGTTTGTAATATCCAATTATTTTACCGTCATTCTCAACCGTATACTTGTTTGACTCCTCATCATGACCGGTGATGATGCCGACCTTTCCAATGTATGGGCTATCACATTTGGTAATTGCTACCTTAACGCCATTTAATTTGCATTCAGATTTGGTCATCTGAACAATCCGAGTCTGAGCAGAGCAGATAACATAGTCGCCATTGGCAAGCTCTAAAACTTCTCGGTCGTGATTGTTAATCATGTTGCTCGTCTGCGCTGCCGATACTCCGGCATCATCGTAATTGGCGTCTACGATGGCAGAGGCAAGCTCTATGTTGCTATTTTTGAAAAAGCGTTCTCTGAGTTGCTTTAGTTTCATTCTTGCACCTCATTCCTTTTGTTTATTAGGCTCTTAATGTACACGCTGTTTATGTTATATCTCTTACTGCTTCCACCTATCATGCATAAGCCTGTGGAAGGCCAGTAATTAACAGTCTTTCCATCCGCTCTCATTCGCCAATGATATTTCGTTACCTTCTCCCAGCCATCAGGGTTTGCGCTATCTAACCGATCCTTTTTAACAGCCTTTTTGTGCTCAGTCATTGCCCTGAATATTTCACTCATGTCACCCATCATTCTATCTCCACTGCTTGTGCGTCTGCCTTGGCTTGGGCGTGTTCTCGTTTTAGGAAGACGTTGCCTGCTTTTAGGCGCATAAAGTCGAATTCTGTTCCGCGCCATATTGTTGGAATAAGTTCACCATCAATGTTTGCGAATGTATATTCATCACCATTCTCCGGCGCTTTCGTCTCTGGCATCGGGTATGTGGCTGTTTTGGTGCGGAGTGGTACGCGGCGGTAAACAATCTCGTAGCTAATATATGAGTCATCAGAGCAAATACTTAAGCTGTTGTCAGTGTCATTAAGATACACATGGCAGCCGTCAGCGTCATAAAGTTTGGCACCGTCTAATAATTCTTTTATAGGCTGTTCTACTGATGTGAACCCGCAATTCACCAACTCATACTCCGGCTCAGGATCTTTGTTCAGGCAGGCGGCGTAGACTACAAATGTTGCTTTAGCAGTCGTGGTTTCGTGATCTATATTATTCAGAAAGTCATAAACGTCACCAACTACCTGAACTTTCCCATCAGGCCCAATAACAACATCGCTAGAAATTAGCAGATGCCCCGCTTCCAAAAACTCTTTAACTGTTCCGTGATATTTGTTCATCTTTTGCTCTCCTATTCAACACAAACCGTGCGCTTACCATTCAATGACTCAACCGATACCAGCATGGTTTTATCGGTGCCAACTCGCCGTACTACTGCTGCCGCGTATCCGATTGTAACTACCTCTACAACGTACATCGGTCTTAGCTCAATCCAGTCGCCTATGTTTTTCATTTTGTGCACTCCTCTTGAAAACCTGAATAAAGTCAGAAACATTAGTTCCGCATTTACACATCAACCAAGGCTTGTTCATTTTTGCCATGTGGTATGCCAAGTGCGAGATTTTCTTACCGCATACTTGGCATTCATACATTGAATTAATAACCAAATTTAGCAATCCACTTCTCAGCTGATTTGATTGTCTTAAAGTCTTTTGATGCTGAGAATGTCATTGCGCAATAAGAACCATCTTCACGCTGAAAAATACCTACTGTACGATTGCCTTCTTGCTCAAAAACTTTGATTGCTTTCATTTCGTTTGCTCCGTTTCCTTAGTTGATGTAATCATTATAATCATTCTATTTAGGCTTGCAAGTGTTTTGTTTAAATTAATTAATTATTTTTCAGCTCCCATTCGTAGACCTTGCACCCGTTCTGCAGCATGTCGTTAAAGTCTGGAAATTCAGGCCATCTAATCAGCACCCGCTGCACATCGTTATTACTAAGCAGGTTTGCGCGGCCGCATGCGAATGCTGCAGCTAGGCCAGTCCCGTTGCTATCGTTATCAGCGAATATCAGCAGTGTATCAACTCCGGCAGGCGCTCGAAACTTCTTCATTATGGTCGCGTTAAGTGTTGACCATACTGGCGCTTTGTACATCTGGTGGGCGCTTAGTGCTGTCTCAATACCCTCTGCGATGCCTAGCGTTGATTTCTGCTCGAACAATTTAACCGCGACCGAGCCTTGATAATCCTGCAGGCTAAGCATTTTTTTAGGCTGAGGCACGCCTGCCTTCCTATCGCCGTCAAGGTACGTTAAATGCCTTTGTATGGCCTCGTGGTAGTCGTTCGATGCTATGGCGAACATTGCGGCACGGCTGCCTTCGATGTCGCTGTTGTACTCCTTAGGGCTGTATTTAACGCCGCCAGTTGGCATAACGAATATACCGCGACTGTTCAGGTACTCTTCGGCTGGTGTTCCTTCAATCCGGCCAATACTTCGGAACCTTGATACGGCCTGCGCTAGTCGGTCGTTTACTACTGGCTCCGTTTGCTGGTGGTGGTACTCGTTGCCGAATGCCTGGTCTATCTCTTTGGCCAGCGTTTTAAAATCCTTGCCGGTAACCTCAGTTAATAGCTTCCAGCCTGTTCCCGCACCGCAACGACAAATCCAGTCACCGTTATTGGTCTTGTTGTCTATGCGGAATTTCTTCTTTCCGCCGCATATCGGGCAATCTATATGCTTCAATCCTGTATGGCCAGGCAGGCCGTAGTATTCGTAAATCTGATTCCACTTGCCCAATACGAAATCCGTAGTCTTCATTTCAGCATCTCCCGCAAGTCTTTAATTGTTTTTATGTTCGCCTCTCTATCAGCCGGCTTAGATCGGCGCTTAGCATTGCGAATGCTCTGCGATTTAATCCAGTTTTTGAACTCCATGGATGGCGGCATTGGTGATGGGTGCAGGCCGTTTGGCCATTCCCCGAACTTGGCTTTGAATTTGTGGTTATAGAACCCGTCCTTATACGCCTTTCCTTTCGCCGCATTCTCTCGCTTCAGGCCCATAAGCATGCTGTAAAACTGCTGTTTGTCTTCTCGTGTCGGCCCTTCTAGTTCGCTAATCTTCTTGCTTAGCTTCTCAATCTGTCGCGTTTCATCTGTTTCAACGTCTTCACCGCCCAGTGGCTTGAACCCGCATTTAGGGCACACCGGCTCGCCATGCTGTTTCATGTGCTTGCACTTAGGGCATTCCTTCGGCAGTTTTTCAAGTCGCTCAACCTCTTTCTTTAGGCGCTCAACTTGGTCTAATCCGTCATTCTCATTAAGCAACTCATCGTATTCAATTTCATCTGGAAAGCCCAATCGGTGAACCGTTCCTGAATGATCGAATATTAAGCAGCTTTCTTTCCCATCTGCAGAACGTAGACCGCGGCCCAAGCACTGTATCCAGCGCATCTCTGATTTGGTTGGTCGTGCGTAAATAATGCAGCGCACATCAGCATCGAACCCAGCCACCAGCGTTCCCACATTACACAAAATCTTTGTCACGCCCATACTGAACCGACTGAATATAGCCTGCCGCTCTTCAAATGGAGTCTTAGCCGTGATTACTTCGCAGCTTACGCCAGCATTATTGAATCCGTTTGTCGTGTGGTTTGCATGTGCCACATTGACACAAAAACAGATGGTTGGCAGGTCGCGCCCGTTAGCAAGCCAGTTTTCAACGATATTACCGACAATCTTAGCGCCCTGCATTATCTCGGCGACTTCTTCCTCTTTGTAATCAACGCCCCATGCGCTTGACCTGCTGGTTTTTACGTTGCTTAGGTCGGGCTTCATAGGTGCATAAAACTCATAGTCGGACAAATAGCCTTGGTCAATCAGTTCGCGCATAGTCACCGGCTTAATAAACGATTCGTAATATTTGCCCATCCATGGCGAAAAAGGCGTACCGCTCAAGCCAATGACAGGAAAGTCTGAGTTCTCGATAATCTCAAGCAGCTTAACCCTGCGAATGTGACTCTCGTCAATAATCATCAATCCGATATTATCTGGAAGGTCGCGCCGGATAAGTGTGTCTGCGCTGGCAATCTGAATGGCCGCTGATGGGTCGTAGTCAGGATGGTCGCGCCAGATGATGCCTGCTTTGGGTAGCCCGTATTTCTGGAACCGCTCAGCCGTCTGAGAAACAAGTACGGTATAAGGTACAACGAACACAACCTTATTATCTGGCCTTGCCATGGCTGCAGCCAAATAGGTTGCTATCTCTGTTTTGCCCATTCCAACTGGGCCTTGTATCTGGTGGGTTCGGTTCTGCCTCCATAATTCACGAAGCATGGTAACGGCTTTCTGCTGGTGCGGTCGTAACTGTTCAAATTCCATATTACCCCCTTTGCATGATGCAACTTTGTGGAGTTAGTTTAGATTGTAGGTGGTGCCGAAAACTTGTTCTGTAGGTTTCTAATCGCAGCTCTAAGGCGTTTATTGCATTCTGCCCGTGCTACCCCGTCCCGTTTGTGCGGCGGCTCTGTAGCGTGCCAGATTTCGCTGTACGTTGTCGAGTATTTCACTGCTAATGAAGAGGCGTAATTGAACCCGCCTAGCCGCTGCAGTGTGTCGAATTGCTCCGTTAGCCAGCGGGTGTCGCCTTTGTGGTGTAATTCTGGTGTCATCTACTGCGCCTCGCACGACTGGCCGCAATCAAACTCAATGTCTAACGGGTCAATCTCGTTGATAAAGCTATATTGCTGCTCAGGCGGGTGCGGTATAAATTCATTGAATGGCTCTGATGACCTGGCAATTATATCAGCGGCGCTTTGGTACCGCATAAAGAAAACGCGCTCCTGATCACCGGCACCACAATTCGGATATAACCGCTCCATTCTATCGAAAAACTCGAACCTCTCGGGCTCGTGCTTTGCGATGGTCATGAGTTTGCGATCTGATTTTTTCCAGCATGTCACGCAGTTACCCATGTGCTCAGGTATTTCTAGCTTGAATGGCTGACTCTGCCACCAGTAGTAAATATCGCCTTTAGTTGTTGGATGCCATGATATTAGCGGATAGACGCATTTCGGATCAGAAGTCATCCTATCTATCTCATCAGACCGAATACCAATGCAGCGCGGGTGCTTTCGCTTAAACCCTATGCTGTGCATGTAGTGCTCCATTGTCGCAATCTTTAGCTCTCGGTTACAGTGCGGATAGTCAACGTTAGGTATGCCATAAACCTTAATCATTTCTTCAAACGGCTCGCCATTCCTTGATGCTGTTTCGAAGCTGACAACTTTGTGGCCCGTTCCCTTGCCTCGCTCTGGATTTATTACGGCCTCAAGCCAAACCAAGTCAAGCCCAAAAGCGCTATCGCACTGATCAACGAACTCGAGTGTCTTTTCATGCTCCTGACCAGTGTTAGCAAATAGAAACTTAAGGTCGTACTTGCCTGATACGTTATCGATTAGCCATTTGCACATGTAGCCACTTGTTGCTCCGCCAGAGAACGAAACAAACAAAACCGGCTTGCCCTTTTTGCTCATGCGTATTACTCCTAAGTTGTATTAATTACTAAGTTATATTTATTACTTAACTATAACCATCTTACTGGTTAAGTGAACTTTTCCAGGTAAAGTACCCCAAGGGGCCATTGCTAGAAGCAAATCGAACTTTACCCGCGCCTTGTTCAGTCGGCGGTAAGGTCTTGACCATCATCACAATTAAGCCAAGTTGCAATCATTCCTCGTTGTGACGAGTCCAGCCCCTTTAATTGCTTTCGTACTCAGTTGACGCGTGGGCGTATCTTCTACGTCTCTCAATACAGACCGGTGAGTGAGGCCGCCTCCGGCCCGACATATCTCTTCTGTATCCAGCTGCATAACCTGTTCGGAGAAGGTTATTTAAGGCGCTCTGACTTTGCCAGCTAGCAGTGGCGGGATTTAGCACGTAGATTTGAAATGAAATTTGATGCCTCGTCCCAGTATGTCCCAAGTAAGTTGCGGCAGGCCAAATTCAGGAGTGAAATCAAGAATCGGGACAAGGTGGCTTTTCGAAGGTCGGGGAGCTAACCCAGTTATCTAGCCGCTTAAGTAATAGTGTACCAACGTTGGCAGCAAAATCAATAGCTATCTATTACTTATTTCTGTATAATTGTAACAAACAAACAAACATGGAGAATATTATGAGTAACTTAAGCATATTAAAATCAATTGTTGAATCTGACCAAGAGGCGGCAGATTTGGAGTTCAGAGCTACCATGCTGATTTGCATTAACCAGATGATAAAGGAAGCTGGCCTGACACCTAAGCAGGTGGCGAAAATATTAGAGGTTCCAGCGCCACGGGTTAGCGAACTATTGGCTGGCAAAGTATCATTGATGTCTGCAAACAAGCTGATCAAATACTTAGGCGCGTTCGGGTTTAAGATTGACATGTCATTTAAAGACGGAAAGCTATCGGCTGAAGTGGTTAGCGTTTAGCCTTGCATTTATGCCATTTTCTGGCAGAGCTGGTATAATGTGCTGGAGCAACGCATCAATGTTTCCTGTGCGTTGTGATAGGCGTGAGAACCTAATGCTGAGCTAGGCAGCGTGGCAGTCCGAAATGACCGCGCCGTAAGCGATAAACTACCTAGCAACTATCCGGAAAAACCAGTGAGTTGCCGGCAATGAACCGTGGTGGCGGCCGCCCTCCTCGTAGAATGAATAAGCGGCCTTTGAATGAATCGAGTGTATGAACAGGTGGCATACGCCAGCACTCATCCGGCCAATGGCTGTCAGCCCAAGAGCGACTATAAAGCGAGCCTAGTTAGCAACATCCAGAGGAATGATTCCGTTGCACGAGCCGAAAGGCCCTGCCAGTCAGGTTAAATCGTATCTGCTGAGGTTATTGTTTGTAGCTTAACCGATTAGACAAGGAAGTCTATCTTTGAGGTTTGCCTCGCCCTATCTCACGACAGTGCTTAGCGTCTGGTTAACTATACCAGCACGAGATGCGGAATCACCTTCCTTATCTAATTGCGATGAGTGACTGCAAAATACCAACAGTCATGGTTATTATAAACTAATTGTTGGTTATACCACAATCAGAAACCCTATCCACCCAATAGCGCCCCAGCAAAACATTGCAATCATTGCTTTCGTTGAGCATTCATTCTCAGACCTTCGCCCTGAAAAGTACCCCTTGCAAAACCACATTGACTCAGCTGTTTTACACTCATCAAGTACCAATTTTTCTACATCATCAAGATAGGCCATATCTTATACCTCAATTAGTGATTCTTTCCACCAGTCGGTATTTGGAGCGCATGCCATCTTTCCGACCAATACCGTAGTGTCGCCATCTGTATTCATCCATAAATCACCAGCCTCTGTAGGCGTAGAGTCAAACGCGAATATACGTAGGTCACTATCTGTTGCGATGGCCTTTACGTTCTTATGGACCACCAGCTTAACACCAAAATAATCAACCACTTTCTGAGGCTCTTCCAGCTCGAATTTAAACGCCTGCTCGGCCTCTTTGTACGCCTTCTGCGCCGTCTTAGCTGTGTAGGTTATTGGGTGCACTCCGTTATTGTCTAGCATGTTAGTTCTCCTGCTTGTTCATAGTGTTAATTGCAGCCTGCCACGACTCCCACGCCAGCTGAATGCTCATATACTGGTATTTATCAGTGTCAAGCTCGTGTCGCTTTAGCATTGCTCGTGATGCTATATCTGGTCTGCTTAGCAGGTATGCTTCAAAATCTTCTCTTGCCATTTCAATCTCCTATCAATCTATATAAAAAATCATCAACCACGATGACAGTGGTGACTTTAACCGGATCAGTTGGCGGGTACTGGTCATCACCGTTAATGCTAAACCATGCCTCCAAGCCGGTGCTCATTGGTATCATATCGGCCTCTACCTCGTGGCCTGCTACGAATATTCCAGGCATCCATGTTGTGCGCTCTGATGGTTCCTGCTGCATGTTAGTCCTCCAATAAATGCGCAAATTGAGCCATGCGGTTGATTATCAGTTCAATAAGCTCAGGCTGCATATTGTAATACTCGTCTTCTATATCCAGCGTAATTGCTAATTTCGTATCCAAAGCATCGGGAAACCTTTTTCTCAGTTTTATCCGGTGTTCGCGCTCCATGCAAAAGAATATATCTGCCCACTCCACCAGCTCTTCAGTTAGCGGCACTAGGGCATCGCTTGCAGTGCCTGCGCATTTTGCCGTATAGCCATTGTCATTAAGTATCTTAGCTGCTGTATCTGAGCGTAATGCGGCCATAGTGCAAATGAAAAGAATGTTCATCTCATCCCCTTAAATTCATTGTTGACACCACAATAGTAGGCGTATATCATGACCGCGTCAAGTGCAAAAAACAGGGGATTAAATTGAAAAATTATTTAACAATGCAAGAAATTAGTGATAGGCTGCAAGTGATGAATGTCAGCAAGGTTGCGCAGGTTACTGGCGTATGCCGCAACGTGGTATCGAATGCCAAGAAAGGCAAGTTGATTAACTACGAGGCAGGGCGCAAGATTGCTGAGTTTTTGATTAATCAATAAGGGGTTGAAGATGAGCATAAAAAACATGACGCTCTGGGATAAGGTTCAAAAGACCAACCCAGCGTTCACCAAGGAGAATAAGCACGGTGCAGGCGGCGGAACAAGCATTAACACCACCTACGCATTCAAGTGCGCAACTGAAGCCTTTGGGCCAATCGGTATTGGCTGGGGCTATGAAGTATTGGCTGATGAAATTATTGAAGGAGCTACCGTATCTTTTGGCGCTAAAGAGTCTCAGCAGTTCATTACTGAAAAGATTCATACGCTCAAGATTAAATTTTGGTATAAGCTGAACGGCGAGCGTGGAGAGTTTGAGCAGTACGGGCACACAGACTATGTGGGCAAGAATAAGTATGGCCCATACACTGAATCAGAACCGCAGAAGAAAAGCCTTTCAGACGCTATTAAAAAGGCTCTGTCGATGCTTGGCTTCAGTGCTGACATCTACCTTGGCATGTATGATGATATGAATTATGTTAATTCAGTCATTGCAGAAACATCAGCAGAGACAGCCGAGGAGATTATAGACCGTGAAGAAGCCAAGGCTCAGGAATTCAGAGACTGGGTAGAAGAACGGAAATCAATATACGACGCTGCCCAGTCGGTCAATACCGTTAAGACTGCGCACAATAAGTCACTACGAGTATTGAACGAAAGGTTCAGTCGTGGATTGATAAGTCAAAAACAACATGACGGCGCTGTTATAGCGCTTGAAAAACACTCAAAATCAGTAATTGAAAAAGGAGAATCAGGTGAAGCAACTATACAAGATAAGTGATGATTTCAAAGGCCTTCAGGAGCTTGTTGATAACGGCGAAGTAACGCCTGACATGATTGCAGACACGCTAGAAGGCGTTGAGCTAATGTTTAACGAAAAGGCTGCAGCCGTTGTTACGGTTGCGAATCAGTTTAAACTTGATGCTGAGCTAATCGACACTGAAATTAAGCGACTTCAGGATATGAAGAAAAGTATGCTTGGTCAGCGCGATAGCTTGATTGAATATCTTCGCACCAATATGGAGAAGAGCGGGATTAAGAAAATCGAATGTCCATTATTCAAGATAACATTGCGTGATGGCAGTAAAATGGTAAGCATCACAGACGAGTCGGCATTGCCAGATGACTATGTGTCGGTTAAAACGACCATCGCACCGGATAAGCGTAAAATTCTGTCAGATTTAAAAGCGGGCGTTGAGATTGAAGGCGCAGAAATTGAAATCGGTAAATCATCAGTATTGATTAAGTAAGGAGCTACAATGAACGTATTAACAATATCAGGAAACTTAGGCCGAGATTGCCGACTAAACCACACACAATCAGGAACGGCAGTGGCTGGATTTGCAGTGGCTGCCAAGGCTGGCTTTGGTGACAATGAACAGACTATCTGGGTTGACTGCTCGCTGTTCGGTAAACGCGCTGAAAGCATTGCTCCTCATTTGGTGAAGGGCCAACAGGTGGTAGTATCCGGTGAGATGGGAACGCGCGAGCATGAAGGCAAAACGTATGTCACGTTACGCGCCAATGATGTAACGTTGGTTGGTTGTCGTCCGGCACAGCAACAAGCGCCAGCGCCGCAGCAGTACCAGCAGCCACAGCAACCAGCACAACAGCCACAACCGCTCACACAGCCACCGGCTCAGGGGTTTGGTCAGCCGCAGCAGTCGCCAGCAATGGACGACTACCTAGATCAGGATATACCTTTCTGATCAAAATGACAACCTAACAACAAAGCCCCTTCGGGGGCGCAGGAGACGAAAGTGGAAGCAATAGACCAAGCCACATCAGATAGAATCGAACAGCTGCGCATGAAGACGCTACTGTACAAAGCAGAGTCGAAAATGAATAACGCGCAACTAGCCGAAGATTTCGATATATCTAAAAACGTGGTTGATAAATTTTTGAATAAATCGCAGGTACCAGGCGGGTTCAATCTAGTTAAGATTGCTGTCAGCTTGGGCGTTAAAATATAGGAGAAGTGAGAATGAAGGTTAGTATTTTGCACGGAATTATCGCTTCTTTTACAGTTGTACTTATAGCTTTGTTTGGTGGTGCTGACTTAACCGAAAGGGGTTTTGATCTCGGCATGACTATCTTTGCCTCATTGTTTGCTGGGCTTGTGTTCCCTCAAATACAAAAATCACTCAAGGAGTTAAAAATGAAGATTAGTATTTTACTTGGCGTCATAGTTTCAGCACTAACATTTCTTGTGCCTTGGTGCTGGGGCGCAGACCTTTCAACGAGGGGCGAAGACTTAGGACTGACTGTGTTTTTGGCATCAGTTTTTGGTCCGTTAGCTACATTTGTGGTTCTGTCATTTTTTGAGGAGAGACAGAATGACTAAATACTACCCCGCACAAATCCAGTCAGCAGACGAACGCTCAGAGATTCAGCGCCGCAAACGAGTGCTAGTTGATCAGTTGCGCAAGGAGACTAAGGAGGCGCAGAAACGATGAAGCAAATAAGCCGTGAAGAAGTTGAGTCGCTGATGAGTCAATGCCAGATCGGCTTTGGCGGGCACAATGCGCTGGACAATGCGCATGCCTGCCTGGCAGAGTGCCATTCAGTTTTAGGCTTACTACTTCAAGAACGCGAAGACTTGCTAAAGAAAATCCCAAAGGCCAGTACAGGCAAATGGACAATGACCAGGCTTTGGCGCTCATGGATGGCAAGCACAGCCGAATACATGGCCGGGCAAGGCGCCATAATGCCGCTGGTGGTGTCGAAAGACGGAGCCTATAAGAAGACAAGGCCATTCAATCAAGAAGACGCTCACGAGCTGTTTACGGCGCACTGGCTAGGCCATGATTCAGATGGCAATAGATTTAGCTGGTCAAAGTCTAAAAAGGACGGGCCAGTTGCAGATAAGGGCCAGAGATTTCACGCGATGCAAAAACATGAGCAATGGATGATTGAGAGAGGAATTAAGCACATCAACCCGAGAGAGTCAGAGTTTGCGCAGTTGCTTGCTATGGCTGATGGAATGAATGTATAATTGATTTCGAGGGTGACTCCTTCCCTCAGCTTCGTTTCAACTCCTAGTGATTTAGCCCCTATGCGTTAGGGGCTTTTTTTTGCCTCAAATAGAATAAAACACGCCGCATGCTATAGCGGCCATTAGTGTGCAGGTTGTTATTGCGCATAGTAGTTGTTTCATGCTAATCCCTCCGGCCATTCAGGCGCTGGTTCCCAGTAGATAATATCCTCTACCGATGTTGAATATGTGTCTGAGTCTATATCAATAGCCGCATCACCCGCGTAGGTTCCGAGAGCCATGGTTAACCCTCCGAGTCCTGAAATCTCACCGTACCAGAAACCGACTGCAATTATAGATTGACCAACAACTGGACGTTCTTCACTAAACTTTTTCATATTACCTCCTATTTCGAGTGCTCAGCATAGCAACAAAATAACATAAAAACAAATAAAAAATTGTTGACGGATAATGTTTGTGGGGCTAGTATGCAGGTGCGAAATAAATAAACAGGAGTTAGCAAATGGCTAAATTATTCTCAAACGTCAAATACGTTCTAATCAATAAAGAGTTCAACACCTACGCGCTTGACTGCACAGCTGACCGAGTTTCTCCGCATGTTGGTGAAGCATACCGAACCAGCAAGCCAGCAGCTGTTGCCGCGCAAAAGCATATCTCTCAAATATGGGGAGAAGATTTCTCTATCGTTAAGGTTATTGAAACTTATAACGATGATCACACAATAACAACAGCCTTGGCATAGGTGGCAAGAATGGAACTACCACAAGAAGCGCACTACTGGGATGAACTGGAAGAAGGCGAGAAAGCCGCAGAATGGATTGAAGGCAAAAAGGCGGATCTGCTTGAAGAGTTCGCAGAATTGAGCACAAGCTTTTTAGCTAACATATTCGAGGATGAATATGACATCTCGTTTCGTGACTGGCTGGCTGACAACGTTCACAGCGATGGCGTAGTTGAGTATTTTGTATTCGGGTGGAATTCATCTTACCGGGTCGCTATGGGCCAGCTGATTGAGGCTATCGACTGGGATGAACAATTGAAGAAATATAAAGAGGAGTGTGAAGAATGAAAGAAAAAACTCACTTAAGATACTGCATGCATGGCGCATACATTGCAGGAGAGAAAGATCACCCGCAAAAGGTAATGAAAGCGATTGGGATTGAATACGAAAGAGCAATTCCTCAATCTATTGGTGACCAATGGTGGTTCTTGCATTGTAGTAATCTTCCTGTAGAGCTACCTGAATTCCTTACTATGATGGAACTTTCAGACGAAACAAAAAAGAATTATGGCATAAAGTAAAATAAACGAACCAAGGAGCTATAAAAATGAAACTACCAAAAAGCATGGTCTTCTCGTACGATTCAGAGCGAGACCTTTACACCGTGACAACACATTGGGTTCACCGTGGCGAGCCAGTTATGCAGGGCGAGTCTAAGCAGGTTGAGGTAGAAGAGCTTCCGTGCGGCAAAGACAAGTGGCTAGCCAAACGCTGGGCATTGCGCGAATGGGAAAACATGAAGGAAGAATATCAGACTGAGTTCTCGTTCATTGATTTGGTTGATTTGCAGAGCCATGTGCCTGCTGGGGTTGAGGTATGAAAAACTACGAACTCCAAACGCAAATTGAGGCGAACGTTATTTTCAAATCACGGGCTCAGAACATGGCAGAGCATGGCAACGTACCGGATGAAGATAAGCCTGACCATGATAAGGCAGAGAAGCGGCGCAGGGCTGAGGAACGACTAGAAGCTAAGGCGCTGGCTAAAGAGCTTGGGTTGCCGTTCGATGATTGATTTACTAACTAAGCGGCCGCACCTGGTTGACTACTAGGATATGTCAATCATCATGGGCACAAGCCGCACCGGAACCGAGAAGTTCATAGCGCGGCACAAAGACGAATTAAAGCCTGTTGAAGTGGTGAATAAGCGCAAATACTTCAGCTATGATGAATTTGCAGCGGCGCTTAAACGCTACAGGTCAGGCAGGAATAGGGAGGCGAGAAGTGGCAAGAAAATGCAAGCAGTGCAAAGAGGTTGAGCTGCCACCAGCGGCAAAGTGTACAGAGTACATACAGAAAGAAGGCTTCTGCTCATCAGAGTGCAAGCGTGAATTCAACAAGGCTAAGAAGGAGAAGGCTGCAGCCAAGCCTAAGCCAGCAAAGAAATCAAGCAGGAAGTCGGTAAAAATCAGTAAGGCCGATGAGTATTTCAGTAAGTGCGTTAGATTCGCAGCAGACAATACATGCGCAGTATGCGGCGAAAAGTTCGACAGAACTGAGTGCAGCCACATATTTAGCAGGAGGCATAGGACAATACGCTGGGCCAAGGATAATGCGCTATGCAAGTGTCACACATGCCATAGGTGGTGGCACGAAAACCCAACAGAGTCAGGCAACTGGTTCAGGAGCATGGTTGGCGAAGGATTCTATCATCTGCTTCTTGAAAGGAAGAATTCGAAAGTAAGGGTTACTAATCTTGAAGAAGACGAGATAGCAAAGCATTATCAAGATCAGTTAAAATTAATGGAATCAGGCCAGCAGGATGACTTTGAAAGCTGGCAATAAATTGGAGAATCAGAAATGAAAGAACTTCCGGTTAATGTTTGGATTGAGAATGATGGTAAGACTCGGCCAAATGACGATGCAATAGTTGAAGTTGAGTATATTGATGGTGATATTGAATCACCCTTTCATGCGTACATGTATGATTTCTCGTACAGAGGCGACGCAGGCGAAATAAAACGCTTCAAAATACTAGACCCTCAGCAAGCCATCGTAGAAGAAAGCGAAAAGCTGGGCCTGTACGACTCAGCCACACTAACAACAGTCATCAATAAGATGCGCAAACGTGAGCAGGTAGGTCGAGGCAAATACGGCACCGATGTAGACCGTAAAGACTTCACTGCTAAAGAGTGGGCAAATCACGCGCATGAGGAAGCAATGGATTTCGTGCTTTACATGCAGCGGCTGATAGATGAGATGCCGGATGCAGAATGAATGGGTAATCCTGTCAGTAAATGCTGATTA
>JBFHVK010000003.1:0-34143 GCA_041589615.1 Gammaproteobacteria bacterium
AAACTGCAAAAAATCGATTCAAAAGTACCAGGATCAAGAATGTCCAGGTTATCCCGTTTTGCTGCCAATTTGGCTTGATGCGCCTCGACCGCGTGACGATGTTTAACAGCATCAGCGCTCAATCGTCTATTCCGTTTTTCGATGTTTTCTTTCTGTGTTTCAGTAATGCACAGATTTTTGAGCCGTGGATGTATTTCGTTCATGATTTAGCCCTCATGGATTCAATTAATTTTTTCCACTCCGGATCAATATGACAATTATCCGGACAATCTGCAAACATCGGCGCTATCTGCTCATTGCTATACCCAGCAAGACCGCAACCAATCCTCGTTACCTCAAAATCAAGATCAGGATTAGATTTCGCATAAGCAATAAACTGATCAACATAGAGTTTAATTTGCTCAAGTGGTAACGTTCTTATAAATTGATCTTTTGTGGGTATCGCAAATGAATCACCGGTTCTTCCAAAACCAACGCCATATTCAGCATCGTAATGTTTTCTTGCATGTAGAGCAGCACCTTTCCCATGTCGCCCTGCAAGATTGCTACCGAATACAAAGATCATGATTAACCCTCCCACGGACAAGGAAACTCGCCAGTATCCAAGATTTCTTTTAGTTTTATTTTCTGTGCGGCCGTAGCGGCAGCCCTAGCAGTATCCCTAGCATCCAAAACAGCATCCAAAACAGCAGCCAAAACAGCATCCCTAGCAGTATCCCTAGCACCCATAGCCGCATCCAAAACAGCAGCCCTAGCGCCCATAGCAGCAGCCAAAACAGCATCCCTAGCATCCCTAGCCGCATCCAAAACAGCAGCCCTAGCAGCATCCCTAGCATCGGTTAGCTCTTCTTCGGTAGCATTACCCTCTGAATAAGCCCACGCCACACGTAAAGCATCTTTAGATCGCTGATCAGTCATCAAATGCTCAACTTGATAAGCACACCAAACGGCAAACTTTCGAACCAAGTTTTGATCCTCAATACATTGAAGCGCCCAAATCGTACCATTCAGACCGTTTGTTCCTAACGCATCGGATATAGGGAATGGATCTTCAGGTAATGAAATACCATCCATGTCATATTGATCGTCATCCACCCAGCTATCGTGGATTTCTTCATCAATAACACCCTTAGCTAAAAGCAGCTTAGCCCAACCATCAACACATGGTTCTTTATCAAGAATTTGCTGGAATGTAATCATTATCTGGTTAGTCATTTTTATCATCCCTATCTTCACGCGCTTTCGGCTCGCCTTTTTCTGTCCAGCTAATCATTGGATCAATTACTCTATATTCCAAGAAATCACTGCAATAACATCCGGCAACATAAATCAAAGAACCAACCAGTTTTATCGCAACAAACAAATCAGCGAACGGCCAAAGGAAAATAGCGCACGCATTACCAAACAGCTTTCTTTTGTTTTTTGGTAGTTTCATTGTTCAGCCCTCCAGAGTAAACGAGCGATGCCAGTCATTAGCCGGTCTAGACCAGAGTGTCTTGTTTTTGACGTTCTGATAAATAACAGTAACAGGGTATTTATCAGGGTTAGTGGTTTCAGAATTAGCAAACGCCAAAACCTTATAAACATTGCCATTCCAATGCCGCCAGATTGATTCTGATTTTATCTCAGGGTGAACAGCTTGGCTTTCACGGCTATCACCCTCTTGGAGTTTATTTGCCATTACTTAACCCTCTTCACCCAGTAAGAACCGGAACCGTCGATTTTACACTCAAACGAAACGCCTAATTTCTCACCGGACGCCTGAACAGAGCGGCGCACTTTTTTGTCAGACTCGCCACGATGATCAATCTTAATCACGTCACCCACTTCCATACTATCAATCTGCCCACGAACGAACGGAAGAAAGAAGTCTGTTTTCTTTTTATCAAACGGGTTGCCCACTTTTCTTAACTCCTTACCAATCTTTAACAGTGATTACATTCTTACACACACTTGAACAACTAGCAAGCACTTTCCATCAATTTTTGCGAATTTCCCCGCTAGGGGCTTCAGCGGGGCGATTTCGGGGAACATTTCCCCGCGCTGGAGGCCGCACCACCACTGGGTTTTTTAATAAATATATATATATAGGGGTAATATCATATATATATTATTATTTAGTATTATATTTGTTTGAATATTGGAACAGTGTTCCATATTTGCGCTGAGATTTATTTGCGCAGACATATACGTAAACAGGCTTCTCCGCCCCGCTTCCCCGCAAATCGAAGGAAACCAGTGGTGGACTGGGCTAGAGCGCGGGGAAGGTTTCCCCGCTGACTACCCCTCAGGGGAAAGTAAAAGCGGATTTTGGCTTGATTTGGGCGGATTGAAAGAGATTTGCGCCTGATTATCGCTTTATGATTGTTCCGTATTTGGAACGATAGAGGATGTACACAAAAAAGCGCACCGGTTGGTACGCTGATTTGATAATTGGCTGGCGGATGATGATTGGTGGTAATCGGGCTAGGTTGATTAAGACCGCAGAAGACCTGATCAGAGCAGGCAAGCGCCGCTTAAGATTGGCAAAGCTCAGCAATAGCTAGCCAGGATGAATCAAGAACGGAAAAGCCTGCTAACCCTGACCAGATTTATCAGTTTAATTATCAGTTACATCGTGATCTTCGGATTGATAAAAACACGATCATCATGAAACACACATAAACCCGCTTTCTCGCATGACGGCAGGAGAGCGTCTCTGAGGTGATCTGTGAGCTTAGGCTTACCTTTGAACACCTTGTGGTCTTTTATCGCTGAGCGGAGGCTCTGGAGCGTCAGAGAGCCTATTCCGCGCAGGTGGGGCTTCTTTTCTAGTTGTCGCTGAAAATAATCACGTAAACATGAGATTTCAGACATTTCTCCGGAATAGCCGAGCGAATCCACTGAGTAGATGTAAATTTTTATCAGGTCCTGGCATATCAGATAAGCATCCATGACTGTCTCCTGATCAATCACTTCGCTTTGACCGCCGCCGTCGCAGAACTCTTTAACAGCATGCAGCACGCAAGACATTTTCATGACCTGTTTGTCCATCTTGCCGACGGTTCCTCTGAGTAGTGAGTGTGAATATCGTCCGCCGTCCGCCAGGTTCGGCTCCTCAATAGCCCGACTCATCATGATGTATTCCATGGCCTCATCACTGAATTTCAGTACCGTGTTTGCTCGATTGACTAGATTAAACACCAACTTCCGGTATCCCTCCTTCAGTTTCGGATCGATGCGCTGAAACGGTCGATCAAAGTCGCGCTTGCCCAGCATCGTCGGCTCTCTGAGTAGCAAAAAACGCTCATTCAGGCCGTTCGTGCGTTGGCTGCCGGAAGCTAAGATTGAGTCAATCACTTCATCTTGAGCGATTACAGCAATGCAGCCCTTGACCTGTCCTTGTAATGATTTACGAGTGACTCGCCCGCCGGACATAAATTCCTCGTCAAACCCTTTGAGAATGATTTCAGCAGTCTTCTTCTTGTCGCTGTCGCCATAGCTAAGGCCGAGTAGTGTGTTGATTGCGGTAGCTTCGTCAGAGATTACTCTGAATGTGTTGTCGTGCTCCATAGCTCTGAGCTCTAGGCCTTCCGGAGTATCATCCGTCGATGGCCAGCCGTACAGCGGAAATTCTTTTAGCTCTTGGTGTTTGTTGTAAATGTCCTCTTCAAGTGATTCGATCTCGTTTTCAAGCGCGGCGCTGTCAAGTTCCTCATAAAGCGCGTCGATCTCTTTCTGAATGCGTTTTCGCTCTTTAGCATGCAGTTTCTCGCGCTCTTGGTAGCACTCTTGAACTGGATCAAGGAACGATGAGTTGATTTTGGATTTGCCGGAGGACGGCGGCTGTGCACCAACGACGTAAAGGTTCACCGGTTTTGTATCGTCTGAATAGTATTCGTAGCGGAAGTTGTGGATCATGGCAGCGGCTATGTTACCCAGCCCGTGGAGATACGCTGTATTGATCGGGAACTGTACCGAGTCGCAGATTGATTTTGTGAACTGAGTCAGGATGTCTTTATTCTTTTCGGGATCGCATATGCTGATGTTTTTAAGAGCATCGGCCGCGCGCTCTTCGTCGATAATCTGCGGGGATGGCCACATATTGAGATCGCGCATGACATGCGGGTTTGTCTCGATAGCTACCCTGGCAGCCGAAACTTTGCGAGCGGCGGCGTCTGCAAATATCTGATTAATGTTGTAAGTATCGTTAAACGGTTCACTCATAAATTACACTCTCATAAATATTTATGCTTGACTTTCTGTTATAATTTGCAATACTGTTTTCGTATCACTTATTACAGATTAACACGGGAATCAGGAATGACAATAGACAATTTTACAGAAAAATCATCAGGCGATCTTAAAAAACAGTACCGTCCGCGCGTGCGACTAACTAAGAAACAAAAGGTGCAAGTTAAAAAAGAAACGGATCGTCTGTTTGAAGAGATCGGCACCCAGCAGTTGGCGTTATTATTGGATATGAAGCCGACTGCGCTAAATATGATGAAAGCGCGCGGGTATGTCGGTGGTGAAGCGGTGCTTAAGTTATGCAAAATCAAGGCAATTACTGACCGTGGGTTTACTCGTGAGAGTTTGCGTCCTGATGTGATTGCGTGGGATGAGGAGCGGGTGTGATGACCTCATCAAAAGAAAAGCGAGATGCGCTCAGAAAGGCCAGTAAAGCCATGGCAGCGGCAGAGCTTGCTATTAAGCGTGAAAGGACTGTAATGGAGTGGCATTCGGAGCAAACCAAATGATCAACTGGGACGACGTTTTGCCGCTAACTATTGGTCTATGGCCGGACATTCTGAAAACGGCTTGCGGCGTTCAGGATTCAGTGTTCAACGGAAAGCACCAGGCGTGCCCAAGCTGCGGCGGCAAAGATCGGTTCCGGTGGACTGATAACATTGACCGCATGGGCGATGGCGGCGCTATTTGTAATCAGTGTGGCTCGTCAAACGGCATGGGGTGGTTGATGCGCTTGTCTGGAATGGAGTTTCCAGAGGCGGTTAAAACTGTGTCTGATTATGTGAATTATATTCCAGTTGAGACGCGAGAAATCAAAAAGAAGGAGATTCAGAGTAAGTCAGCGGCTAAGTCGTTGAGTTACGTAGTGGACGCCAGGGAGAAAGCATTGCCGATGTTGAAAATGGCCAAGCCTGCACCGGATGATTATGTTCCGACGGTATTCAAGCGTTACGGCATCATGCCGAGCAATCTGATGATGCACGCAGTAGGTGAGCATGAATTTATCATCAATAGCGTGCGGAACGGCGCGGGCCGGATAATAAATGCGATGCTGATTTGTCCGGATACGGGTGATTACAATCATGCTACCAGCGACGGATTTTCTTGGACTGGCCGTACAGTGATTGGCGAAGACTCGGGAAGATTTATCTATCTGTGCTCTGGTTGGATTCAGGGACATATATTGCACCGGATCACTCGTGCGCAAGTGTGGGTATGTTACGACACGTGCAACATCAATAATGTGCTACTGTCCGAGGCGGATCGCTCAAGACTTCGGGTGTTCTCTGATGGTCTGGATCGCGATACATTAACGGCTGCAAGTAATTACGATTTAGGTGTTTTAATGCCGGACGGCGACTCGCTGTTACAGTCGCTAACGGTCCAGAAAAAAGTGTTTAATGCGGATGTTTTGTTGGGGGAGTTAGAGTGAACATATTTCAATCAATGCTAAATAAGAAAAACCAGAAAGTTTATGACCAGATTTGCAATTACGTAGACTCGTATATGAAAGCGAAAAATGGAAAGAAGCCGGAGCGGGCTGTTGTTAAGAAGGATGCTTTTATGTCGGTAATGAAGGATGTCGAAAAGTATTGTCAAAATAACAACAAGACAATACCGGAAAGGATATTTGTTGGAGGTGTTGAGATATGTCACGCGTAGACGTTTCTGTAAGAGTTAATACTGAGTTGGAAGTTAGTGTAGATCTGGATGATATTGACTTTGGTGAACTGTGCGATTATGTCGATAGCAAGAGAGGCCGCGAAGCCGAGGACCCTGATTTTCGAGAGATTGCGGACTTGATTAAGACAGGCAATAAGGATCAGGCGTGGGATCAGATGGTTAAAATTATTGAAGACGCTACCGGGGTGATTTTATGAGAGACCTGGATCAGATGAGCGAGTTTGAAATGATGATGTTTAATAAGATCGACGAAACCGCCAGAAACGGCGAAATCACGTTTGAAATGGGCGACCCCGATGCGCTGGCGTTTATTGATACTAAAGAAGTTGTAGCGCATTTGGAGGGGTTGGGTTATTTGGTAAAGGATTTGAGCGAGTGGACGCGCCCTGATGACGTTATCCCTGGGAGAAAGGATATTGGTGAAATTATCGCCCGATTGGATATTGTGGATGATGGCGCAAAGCCTTATGTTGATTTGATTTGCTGGAGGTATAAAGAATGAGCTATTACACAGATCTTGATGAGTGGATTGGTCAATCTGAAGAAGCAGAAAGAGACTTTAGGGAGTATGAGCGAGAGCAAAGAGAACGCGCATCAATTGAAAGGAGGAAAATTAAAAATGAAGTTCAAAGGCAGCTTAAGAAGTTGGGAGTGTCGATAGAAAAGAAACCTCAAAGGGGCGCTAAAGTTGAAGTTTCTTGCGCTTGCTGTAAGAAAAAATTTATGGCCAGGGTTGCTGATAGAAATCGCGGTTGGGGTCGATTTTGCTCGAAGAGATGCAAGGCCAGAATGCAAAATAATAATTTGAGATGATTGTAATGACAATACTTCTGGCTTGGATAAACGCAAAGTACAAGGCGGGCTATGACGGTCTGTTTTATGCAGCGGTATTCCTGGACTACATGGCAATAATATCAATTTTTGGATGATTTGGAGAAGATGATGATTATGTGCCATAAGTGCCGTGTAAGCGCCGGATACATAAGAAAAGACGACGGATCGCACACTGCTGTTATTAAGTGCTGTCAGGTTTGCGGAGAATTAAAGCCTGTCCTGGATGACAGGCATTGGGTGAAAAAGGTGTATGAAAAATGAGTGATAACACAAAACCAACATGGAAAAACACGCTATACCCGCACGCATATTTTGGCCATATACATGAATTACAAAGGGTGGCTAAGCGAGTAGGGTACAAGTATTTGTGCTGGAATGGCGTTATTCATGATGCTGATACTTTGGTAGAAGTGTCGCCGCGTGGTGAGTTGCAATCATCCGGAAAATAAACTAAATTCAAACTGCGGCTAGGGGGCACCCGAACAGCATCTAGTCAATGCTTGCCGCTCAATCTGACTACCTTTGACTAAGGAAATCAAAATGACAAATCTAGACCTGGGGCAAATCGTCCCACGATATTATCAGCAAGAAGCGCACGATGCGACTGTGCATCATATAAGAACAAGCTCAAAGCCTGCGTTTATCGACGCATCTGTGGGTGCTGGAAAAACGATCCTAATTGCAATGATCTGCAAACAGGCTCAGTTGCGAAACATGAGTGTATTGGTGCTAGCCAGGCAAGGCGAGCTGGTGGAGCAAAACGCACAGGAAATGTGGAATGTTGGCGCAAGGAATAGCATCTATTCAGCAAGCCTTGGCCGGAAATCCAAACACTATCCGATCATCGCTGGTACTGAGGGCACTGTATGCAGATCACTAAATAGTGATTTTTCTGACGTTCGGCCTGATATATTGCTGATCGACGAAGCTCATCAAGTCAATTTTGAAGACTCCGAATGTCAGTATATGCAGATCATTACTGAAATGTACCGACGGAATCCGAAATTAAGAATCATCGGCTATACTGGTTCCCCGTTTCGCGGCACTGAGTCAATCCTGGGTGATTTCTGGGATAAATGTCTGTACCAGATCAGCACCGAGCAGCTGGTGGAAGAAGGGTTCCTTGTTCCGACCGTGTTCGGATTTGGCCATGACGATGTACAGTATGATCTAAGCGAGTTCAAAACAAAGAGCGAGCACGGCACGTCTGATTTTACGTCTAAAGAGCTGCAATCAATGCAGCGCGGAATCCTGAAGGACCCGACGAAGACTCAGTTGATTATGGCCGAGGTGCAGGAAATCACCAAGGATCGTAACGGAGTATTGATCACATGCGCAGGCAAAAAACACTGCGAAGAGGTGGCAAAGTCGCTGCCGGACGGCACGTGGGGTATTATCACGGATTCAACGAGCACAAAAGAGCGGCGCCGGATTCTTAAAGCGGCGTATCTCGGCAAGATCAAGTATGTCATCCAGGTGGGCGCGTTGACTACTGGTGTGAATATTCCGCTCTGGGATACGTCAGTGTTACTTAGACGAATTGCATCTTTGACGCTGCTCATCCAGTTGCTTGGTCGTGGCATGCGCACGCTCAAGCCGGAGCACGAAGATTTAGGATTCACTAAGTCAGATCACCTGGTGCTTGATTATTCTGATACGCTTCACGAAATGGCGGAGTTGTATCACAATCCGATTCTTGAAAGAGCTGAAGCTGCACGCGCAAAAGAGCGCAAGGAAGAGAAAATCTGTCCTAAGTGCGATGCAATGAATAGCAATCACGCGCGTCGGTGTATCGGCGAAGTGGCAGGCGAGCGCTGTGACTTCTTCTGGAGCTCTATAGAGTGTAAAGAGTGCGGCACTGAAAATGATGTCGTTGCTCGTGAGTGTCGTAATTGCGGAAAGCAACTGAAAGACCCGAATGAAAACCTGTCAGTCAAGCACTACAAAGATAGCGAGTTGACTAGGGTTGTCAGTATGCAGCTCAAAGAAGCAAAAAACGGTGCGCTAGTGGTAGCATACAAGTTGGAAGACGGCAGGGAGCCGGTGCAATTTTTCCGGCCCGACGGCGGTAATAATGCTATTGTGAATAAGCGAATTTGGTTTAATGGCTTCGTTAAATATCACGTCGGCGGACAAGAAATGCAGATGCGCGTCAGAAATATGTCGTCAGTTGATAAGATTGTAAAAATGCAGGCTATGTTTGACGTGCCTACAATGATTAGTTGCCGATACAATGAAGAAAAGGGGCGCTGGAATATCGGTCGGCGCGTGTTTAATAGCGGTCGTGAGGTTGGTGAGGTGGCCAGTGAATAAAGAGCGATATTGCAGACTATCAAATAGCCTGTCTTGCTTCTGCATGGAAAATTAACACATGACCATCTCTCAAAAGAAGATCCAACAATTGAGAGAAAGCGGCGTCAGGGTTTATGATCCTGATTGCCGTGGTGACTGCCCTGTGGAGCGCGTTGAGCAGGTTAATTTTATGTCATGGCTTCGGTTTAACTACCCGCACATCATAGCGTTTCATCCTGTCAACGAGTCGGATATTCCGGTCCAGAAACGAAAAAGCCTGATATCTGAAGGCATGCTGCCAGGTGCTAGCGACATCATTATTTTGCACCAGACTGAATTTAACCCGTTCTGCGTTATTGAGATGAAGCGTCAGAACATTCGTAAATCCAGTATATCTCAAGATCAGATCGACTTTCTTGTCAATTCAGCAATCGCAGGCGGTTTTGCTGCCGTTGCCTGTGGCTTTGAGTCCGCTAAGCAAGCATTTCTTGATTTTATTAACTGTTAGTTATAGTTAGTGTAGCTATTTGCATTATTGTTTTTGTGTGATACTATTCATCTGTCGGTTAAATAACAACAATCAGAGGTTTGCAATGATTGAGCAAAACGGTTTTCGCATTTACGACTGCGAAGAATTATCAAACGATGAATACCACGGAGAAGAGTTTGCTGATTATATTAGCGGCTCCGATATTGCTAAGGTATTAAGTAAAACGCCCGCTCATCTTGAGTACGGCGAAAGCAAAACGACTGCTGCAATGGAATTTGGCACGGCGGTGCACACAGCTATTTTGGAACCATTACACTTTGACAATGAGTATATCCGAGCGATCAGCAAGGACGATTATCCGAATGCGTTAAGCTCGGATGCAGCTATGAAATCATGGCTAAAAGAGCGAGGCATTGCTGGCTACTCAAGCAAGAAAACGGACGAGCTGGTTAAAATGGTTCACGCGGCTGACCCTGGTGTACAAATCTGGGCTGAGATCAAGGCGGCATTTGACGCTGAAGCTAAAGACAGGAAGCAGTTGCCTCCAGCGGATTTTGACAAGATTGTCTATATGCGTGATACCGTTCGCGCTTACTATCCGGATGTGTTCAGATCGTTCCAGCCGGAAGTAAGTATTGTTGGTGAGCTGTACGGATATAAAGTAAAGGTGCGCGTTGATATTCTTAGGCTTAATGCCAGTCCGGCGACAATTACAGATTACAAAACATGTAGCGACGCAAGCTCAACCAAGTTTGGATATCATTCGTTCGATCTTGGCTATGTAGAAAAAATGACGCTACAGGCAGAGGTTGTTAAGGTTGCGTTCGGTTTGAATGATGTCAATGTTGAGTTGTTAGCTCAAGAAAAGGATGTTCCGTATATTCCACAGTCGTACTATCTGACGGAAGATCAATTATCTTACGGGTTTGACCGGTGCCTGGATGCACTCAAACTAATCAGCGTGTGCCGCGAATCAGGACAGTTTCCAGCCTACGGTGGTGGCGTGTTACCGCTAGAAACGCCTGCGTGGATTGATGCCAAAATGGAAGAGGAGTCAATAGGGGGTATCTCATGAGTAATGTTGATTTCGCAATTCAAGCAAAAAGTGATCAGCTTAATGCAGTTGACTTAGCTGGCGGAGACAGGATTATCCGAGTCAGAGCTGTCGATGTTCAGCATGGTCGCGACCAGCCTGTTTGGATTTATTTTGATGGTGATAATAATAAGCCATGGAAGCCAAGCAAGGGGATGCTTCGAATTATATCTGGGTGCTGGGGGCTTGAGTCTGATAACTGGGTGGGGAAGAGTGCTCAGTTGTACATGGAGCCTTCGGTAGTATATGCAGGCAAAGAGGTGGGCGGAATCTGGATTAGGGCAATGTCAGATATCGATCCAAAGGGCCGGATATTTCCGCTGGCTATTAACAGAAAGAAACGAATCCAGATTAATGTGGCCTGCCTGTCTGTAGATGCTGGAATGTACCCAGAAGACAAGTTTAATGCAGCATTCGGGGCAATGGTTGATCAGATGAAAGCAGGAAAGACGGTTGATCAGATTGTTGCAAGATGCCAGCAAACTGGAAATCTCACCGGTGAGCAAATATCAAGACTTAACGCCGCTGCGGATGAGCTGAATCAACCCCAAGCCTTCGTACCGCCAAGCCAGGCAGCCAAGACTGGGCCAGAAGAAGCGTCTGAAGTCGCGCAATCCGTGACAGCTCAGCAAGACCAGCAGCCTCAATCAATTGACGAATTCTAAGGGCTTCGGCCCTTTTTGGAGTTTTTATGAAGTTAACTAGCCTGGAAGTCGGGTTAGACCCTGAAGAAATCGGCCTTTGCTGCGATCTGGAATTTATTTTTCATTATAAGAAACCCGCAGGCGATCAATCTTTATGCAAGAATGGCCAGTTGCACCCAGAAAGCGAACCAGCGAAAGTTGAAATTGGTATTATTAATATAGAGCCATACCTATCACAACAGTCAATTAACACAATCGAAGCACATATTTTGGATTATTTGGAGAGCAAAAAAAATGGCACGTGGAGTAAATAAAGTCATCCTGGTCGGAAACCTTGGCCAAGACCCAGAAACGCGTCAGACATCAAACAATAGCGCGGTGACCAATATCACTGTCGCAACCAGTGAGTCATGGACTGATAAAAACACCGGGAACAAGGAAGAGAGAACTGAGTGGCATCGGATTGTGTTCTTTGGCAAGCTGGCTGAAATTGCAGGCCAGTACCTTCGCAAAGGATCAAAGGTTTACATCGAAGGCTCTTTGCGCACCCGTAAGTGGCAAGATCAGCAAGGCCAAGATCGTTACACCACTGAAATCGTTTCCAGTGATATGCAAATGCTTGATAGCCGGCAGGATGGACAGCAGCAAAGCAACCAAAGCCAGGCGGGCCAGACAGGACAGCAATATCAGTCTCCACCGCCACCATCGCCAACACCTAACCCCCAGAGCCACCAACAAACCCCCAGAGCTAACCCCCAGAGCTCAAATCAAGCTTCAGGGTTTGGCGACTTTGATGATATTCCTTTCTGATTAAAATCGCCCGCCGCTCTGTTATTATGAGCGGCGGGAAGATTGTTGGGGTTGCTGAGCTTTATTAAGACAAAATCCAAGTTACAGGGCTTTCTGAGTCTAATCCCATGCAAAAGTTGGTGTTCCAGTTGACGGCCTACTGCAAACAGTAACCTCAACAGCCCCAGAATTAGCGCCTCCGCCTGCTGTTAATTGCAGAGTCGTGCCGCTCCACGATGCGGTTAATGTATAAGCTCCGTTTCCTATAACTACTTGACTAGCACCTACTGACTGAGTTGAATTCACCACCATGGCTTCTGTTTCTACAACTGCACTATCAGTAAAACTGTTTAACACACCCTTACAATATATACTTAGTACATAGTTATTTCCTGGGTCTACGTAAGTTAAAACATTAACAGCAGAATTTGTAACAGCTACGGTATTCTTATAGAGTGCGCTGGATGGATTAAGCTGTATTGATGCTTCAGATGGTAGGCCTACTGCACCACGCTCTCCGAATTTAAATGTAGAATCCTGATTATACTGATTTAGCCCTTTCTGGACAATTTCAGAGTCTAAGCTGTATATCCTCTCAGACTCGCCCAGCCGCTCAACAAGTGAGCCAAAAGAGCTATCAAAAGTAACAAAGTTGTTGTACTCAGAGGGCGGTGGGAATAAGTTGTTTTCTATTGTTACTTTTGCATCACCTTGCAAATCAAAAAGATCGTAAACGCCTGTAGTTAAAAAATTTGGCAGTCTCAAGTTTGATATATTTGCCCTCGTTCCATTGAAATTAAATAACCGTATATTTGAAGTTCCTGTAGCCGAAACTGAAACGCCAGCACCACCTGATATAGTTATTTCTCTTGCTCCAGCACCGAAAACAAACCCGCCATCTTCTAGCTCGGCCTCTTCAAAACCACAGTTATAATAACCTATTGAAGCACCGCCATTATAAGCATAAGAAGTAAATTTATCGCAGCCACATGAGTGCAAAGAAGAATAAGCAACTGATCCTAAATCAAAACCCGCAACCACATTTTTAGCCCAACATGATAAAAATGTTAAGCTGGTTCCGTTCTGGAATTCATAAGCCAGTGTTGACGGGATCGAGCCAGTCTTATCATTTCTAACCCAAGTTCTAGTTAATGTTGAAAGGAATGTGTCGATTGACGAATAACCAGTCTTGCAATTAACAATTGTCAAATCACTATCATCAATTTTCGATTGTATGGGTGCAAAAATTCCGTAATCAGAGTTTTGCACTGAGTATATCGTTAAGTTTTTAACGCTAGACCCTAAAATCGTTGAATCAAAAACTAGCTCTTTAATAATAACAGCGTCAACAGCATAGGAAACCAATCCGTACTTGGCGTTAGTTGCTGAGCCAACACCGGCAGTATTGGTTGTTTTTACAATCTCAACCTCGTCACCTTCTCCAATCAAATTAGTGTAGTACGAACTTATTTGTATTGGCTCAGATATAGCGTACCCAACAATAGCATACCCAGAAGTCTTAGGAAATAATAAGTCTTCGTTACTTGTAGCGGCTAAAATAGCTTTAATTGGCTCTATGTCGTCCGTAGGTGCAGGGTTAACATTTCCGTCCTGCAAATAATAGTCTCCAACCGCACCATACTGTTTAACGTTAACAACACCTCCGTGTTGAAGAATAGCAACATTACCATTATCCAGTGCATGATCGCCATATCCATCAACTGCCTGGCTTGCTTGAATCACGTACACAGCACCACCACCATCACCTTCAGTATGGTATCCTTTGGTGCTGATAGTTTGCCCTGGCTGAAGATCCTTGGTTTTAAGTTCTGCTACTGTATTTGCAGATAAAACAATTTCAGTGCTGTCGCTAGTCAGCCCTTGAACAACAAAAAACTTACCTTCATCGTCACCCGACCAGGTGCCGGTTGTGGTAAACGGAATCTCAGAAGGCAATGGGGCGTAAACAATTCCGTTTCGGTCGATTGTTTTAGTGTTGTCGCTAACAGTAAACGCAATTGATCCAGCGTATAACTCCGGAGGTTCGAACCCTAGTTTTTTAAGCTGTCCGGCCAGCGTGCTTCTTGTTGATCCAAGTCTGTCTATCCATGTGTCAACAGTTGTGTTTACTGCGCTATCTAAGTTTTCTGCATTATCCGACAGGTCTTTGGCGTCTGACGACGGAACAGGGTTGCCAGTGTTGAATGTCATTTTTAATCCTCGTTAGTGTTTTGTAAATATTATCAAGATGGCGCCAGATTGTCGTCGTCATCGTAAACTCGGGCATCATAATTTGTCGCCGCGACAGAAGCCGTAAGCGGGCCGCCTGGGTTTATACTGGTTATCAATGCCGGAAAGTGCCAGCGCTCGGTTGTTCCGAAATAAATATGAGTAGGCTCTTGAGTTGATGGAAGCACTTTAGGCCAAGGCTGAGGAATTGATACATTTATCGTGTATTCATCTTCGCCTTGCGTTGCGGTGTACGGCCCTCTTGTTGTTCCATCCTCGTCTCTGTATGCAACAACATGCGTTTTTCCCGCCTCAAATTCTAATGGCTCAGATACGGTTATCTGCGTTTCGCTTATTGACTCAAGAATCGCTACCTTTCCGTAGCCAGGAACATCATCAAGGAGTGGTACATAAGAAAGGTACGAGCTATTAAGAGAGTCAAGCTCTGTATCGAATGCATACGACCAGCGCCTGAATGCTTGTGACCTGCGTTGCCGCATGCCAATTCTCCAAGCTCTGTCACGATCGGTAACGCCGTCGAGCTGTATTTTCTCCACCTTTATTCCTGAGTCCCCAGGAAGGAAGCAATTTACAGTTTCTTTTGTCCAGGTTTCTGCATCAGTGTACTCAACTTCAACGCCGTCCGGTTCGTCAACCTGGATAGCGGTAAACGTCCTCTGCAATGGGCTAGTCATGTTTTCAGGGCTGTATCCTTGCTCAAATACCGTCCTAATGCCATCGCGAACAGCGGTTAGCTGTCCCTGCGGGTTTAGCGTAGGTTCTGCAAATCCTGCGCGTAGTATTTTCTCAATCGCCTCTTGTGCAGTTCCCGATGAAAAAACGTAATTAAACGTGTCATTGCGTGGCCCCCATACTTGCTCAAGGTCTTCAAGTGCGTCTAAGTCTATCTGATCTTCAGTATAGCCTAGCGACTGGACTACTCTAACCATTGCCGCGCTAATCTTTCGAGTAGCAGCGGGCGCTGTTAGCGTGCCGCCGGAAATCTCAGGTAGCTTTCTTGTTGCTACAAGATTAATCTGGTTGTTTGATTTTGAAGCAATCTTATTTGAACCAGTAATTGTGACAGCAAGAACAGTCACATCGTCGTAACTTGTTTTTGTGTCGAGTTTTGATCTAAGCTCAGTAAATTCCAGTTTGTCAAGATGGTCTAATTTTGTGATTTCTGTCTGATTTCTTCTAACTCTGACTTGTGGCCTGATTTTAGATGGAAGACTTACGCTAAACGTCCATCCAAGTTGGTCGCGTGTGCTGGCTGTAAAGCCGAATACTGTCGGATTCCATGGGCTAAATTGGTCTTCTCTCCATTCAACTGTGACTGACCTGCTCAAGGGGTCGACGGAATCCTCGTCGATTACGCCAATTCCGTTCGGGGCGAATATGTCCACCTCAATTTCATCCGTTGTTTCGCCCTCTGGGCAAGCATAAAAAGGCTCTGAGTACGCAGGAGGTATTGCCGCTGGATCGAAAATAATCTCAAGTGTTAGCGATGCTTGCGGTAGATTGCCTGTCCAATCAGGATCAGTCGAACCTCCGGATAGCCTTCGTTCAACCTGAATTTCAGTGGTGCTTACAATATCAAGCACATAGTATTCAGTAGCATCTTTGTCGATTGACATACTGCCGGAGCCTGGCGTTGCTGAATCTACGGGAGCGCCACCAGTGGTTTCGAGAGTTATCTCTGTTTTGCCTGGGTTGATCGTAGTCACGACGTAGGTGCCATTCACATTCACGTCAGACTCTACGTTTACTGTAATACCTGCAACTAAGTGCTCAAAGTTTCCGGTAAATGTGTCTGCGATGCCTGCGCCGCCTCCGTCCGTGACGGTAATGCTTTGCGTCATCTTGATTGAGCCTGTCATTCCGTCAACCCATTCAGGGCCGACAGTAATTCCGGTTAAGCTGTCAGATGATCCGGTGCCGCTACCAAAGTATGTAATGTCGTCAAAAACTACCGTTGTCAGCCGTATACCAGAGCTTCCGGTTGTGCTGCCTACTTCGTTTGATACATACCAGTTTTCATGGTTTGAGATTCCTGATAAGTCTTCTCCTGGCTCGAATATTTGATAACTAACCGTAGAAAGCTCATCAAGCGGAGTGTCACCAATTTTAAGCGTGTCGGTGTCAATGCTGTATTCGCCAATACCGACACAAAGAAGCAGCTCTAAAACCTGGGTTTTTGTATCAAGATAGTACCTGCGTGGATTATTTAGATAGTCAGGGTACCGAATGTATTCACCGAAAAGCTCTGGTATTGCATCGCCAAGCCTTGCTGTGTTTGCTCTTGCGTCTGCGGCCTCAATCTGGGCGCCTTGGCTGCCAACTTTTCCCTGTTTTGGCAGATCAGGAACAAGAAGCTTACCCAACTCCTCAGCGGCTTTAAAGAACAACTCAGAAGTGCCGACGGTAACGATTGCAAGATTTGCTCTAAAGAAGTCGCCAACCGATCCCTGGGGAAGCACTCTTATATCTACCGAGTCAGTCTTTTTTATAACATGCTTATGCCAGCAAAGCGGACTAATGACGTTCCCGTTAACTGAGCAAGCAATAGGCTGCGCCTTCTTTCGCTCATAGCAATCAGACTGAGACTTTACAAAATCCTCAATTGATATACCAAACTCGTCGTAAGTTTCGTCCGGCTCGTTCGTCATGATTGAGCTATAAACATTAATCGTCATAGTAATCCACTTTTAGAAATCGCTGCTCAAAATATCGAATATCAACAAGTCTTGGTCCGTGATTTGTAACGTTTGGCTCATCTGTCTCTAGGATCATTCTTCGACCATCAACATCTACAACAATAGCTATGTGAGTACACAAGTTGCCGCGCCATGCTGCTGCAATAGCGCCTGGTCTTGCTGAAACCTTTCTCATACTTTGAGCTTCTTTTTGCATGGCGTTGGTCATAGCCTGCTTGTCGCTACCTTCCACAGACGTGTAAGACTTCATCCATGGTTTGCCAAACAGATAAACCCTTGCCATTCTGACCAAGCCGTAACAGTCCGCACCCTCTTTGCTACGTCCGTTCGGCTCGTACGGGACGGACATTAAATCTTCAAGCGTCATTATATGTACCTCAATCCTGGGAAATCTTCAGCAATGTATCGACGACGGGGCCATTCAGAATTAAGAAGATCGTAATACCCCGCCTCAATTTCAACCATGATACCCCTAAATGCACCGCCTCGCATGGTCATCTTAATGGGGGTAATAGCTGGAGAAGACAGGTCGGTCGATAGAAATTCCCTATAATTGATCGGAACCTGTAAGGAGTTCTCTATCGCAAAATCAACCGCCTTCTGTGCTTCGCCGGTCACATTAGAGATTGAGAATGTAAGCCTCTGCGTGCCTGACGTGTCTTTGCTTGGTCTTTGATGTTCAAATGGAGCAGCAAGAAAAGTTACCGTTTCTGATGTCTCAAGTGTCGCTGTTAAATCCTCATAAGCAGCTACAATGCGTATTGGGTCGTAACCAGGAACAAGGATTTCAAGCGTTGACAAGATTACATGCTCTGTTGGCGCGCTTGCGTAAACTACGTTAATTATACTCATGTTTCAGGCCACAGGACATTCATAGCAGTGTCAACAATGCTTGCATCAAGTATGTATTGAGAGCCGTTTTCGTAGAAATCTCGGTCAAATATTGCACGCTCTCTAAGCTCAACTTGCGCAGTGAATTGCCACTGATTCAAACCGAATAAAGAGGGGCCATTATACATCTCAATAAATCGGCATTCATAAGAATCAATTTCATCAAGCGGTGTTTTAAGGTCAATATTAAACCAGTCGCCACCGTCGGATATCTCATAAGCAAACCAGGCTTCGAATATCTGTGCCTGGGTTTGCGACATAGTAAATTGAAGCTCGGTAACACTTGGAACGCTCTGAAACGTTCTTCTCTGTCTGGCTCGTCCTGTTGACATGTTAGTTCGAGCAAACGGACTAACATGCTGAAACTGGTAGTTGGACCTGGACGGCCTGGGCAGTGATGAAGGGTAATCAATGTCGGCCATTACCTACCTTTCCTCCTTACGCCAAATGTTGACTGCATGGATCGGCTCATTGGGCCGCCGTTTGCCATGTCAGCCAAGAATATATTAATAAACCTGTTTCCATTTTCGTCGGTCGACTCTCTCGCGGTCGTTCCTGGTGGCGCGTTATTGATTATCACTGTAACATCGCCGCCGATGCCTTGACCCTGAGTATGATCCAGCACGGTTTCATTAGGGTGCAGGATGGCAGGGAATCCACCACGGCCATCAATGCCGCCAGTTCTTGAGCCTGACCCAGTAAACCCGCCTCCTTCGAATGAGCCTTGATACTCAGTAGCCTGGATAGTCGCTTGCTGAACGACACCGAGCGCACCAATGGTGCCAGCCAATGCAATACCCAGCGGCGCAGGCTGAACGGTTAGAGCGTTACTGATAGCAAGAGCGGTATTAACGGCTGCCTGAGCTGACGCAAAAATCTTCCATGCTTCAAACTGGTCACGTCCGGCTTGCTTAGACAGTTCGGCCATGTTGCCAAATATACTACCAATAGCGCCAAGCTGCTGACTTTGTGAGTCTGTGAACAGTTGAAGCCCTTGAGCCTGCTGTCTTTGCTGATTCTCACTAATACGGACTAATGCTTGTGCATGCTGTCGCTCTGCTTCAAGCTCAAGCTCTCGGCGTTGCTCTTTGCTGAAATTGAACTCATCGATCAGGGCTAGCTGATTCGCAAACCTGTCTCTCTCGGCTTGCAACGGATCAAGCTCTGATATCAGCTTTGTCCTCTGTCTCTCTCTAGCGTCTGCCTGACGAGCCAGCTCTTCGCTCTTCTTCTGAGCTTCAATCTGATCAAATAGGGCGTTAGTCAGGCTTATAGCATTAGCTACCGCCTCTTGGTCTGCGCCATTCTTCTCAAGCTGTGCAATTTCTGCAAGTTTAATTGCGCGTTCAGATTGTCCGTATGTTGCAACCTGGAACGCAAGCGATTCGTTAAGACGGTCGATTTCTTTTCTTGCGTCAGAGATAGCGTCGCGCTCGTCCTTTGATCCACTTATCAGTTCATCGATCTCGTCACCTAGCTTTTGTGACTCTTGAAAGTATGTGTCTACACTTGCTTGAGAGTTATCTAGCTCTGTGCGCAACTCAGAAAGTCGTTTTCTTAGACCGTCTACACTGTCGGTCTGCTTTTGCACGCCTTGAACATCGGTAGTCAAGAACCTATTATTGGCAACATCCGTTCTTTGTGCTGAGGGACTGGCTATTAGTGCCTCAAGTCTCTCTATCTCTCCGTTAAGCTCAGAGATTCGTTGGCGCTCTTTGATAATGTTTTGCAGCCGCTCTTGGTTTTGTATAAAGAAGTCTGCTTTTAGCGCTCTAACCTGTGCATCTGTTAGTTGATCCACAGAATCAGCAACATCTCTAATTCTGTCAATAAGGTCGCTAGCTTCTCCTTCTGCATCACTAAACGCATTAGACAGGCCTACAGCAATAGCTCCACCAATCGCTACAATAGCGCCTAGAACTGGACCCGATGGCCCCAAGAAACCCGCCAGCTGTGAGAATTGCTGAGTAAAAGCAACAAGCGCGCTTTGGCCGGATGCGACCTGCGTTGCGAAGTCACCAACCTGAAAGCCTGCTTGCTGGACAAACTGGTTATTTACCTTGAACTGACGTCCGCTAGACTTTACAGCTCCAGTCAGTGAGTCGGTAGCTTTTTCGGCTTTTATTGAGCCGTCCTTAAGACCATCAAGTGTTCTTAGTGTTGATGCGGCCCCAGTAGTCTGGAACTTCATAGCCAAAACAGCTACATCTGTCGCCATTCTAAAACCTCTTGCTTAGCTTCTTGTGTTTGTCGTACTCTCTTTGGCGCTGGTCGCTAAGCTCGGCAATTAACGCAGGGATGTAAGCACGATCCATCTTTACCAGGACTTTAAATTCTTCCAGTCGAACTTCTACTGAATTTATTTCAGCCCAGAACTTCCATTGATCAGGGGTGATATATCTCGGCTGTCCGTCATGATATTCACGAAACGCGCTTGCGCTTATAAACCACTCCCAGAGATAGCGCCCCTTTTGATTAACCCTAAGCGGAGCCGGAGACGAGACGCCAAACCTGGCATTACGCTCACGCCTCGTCTCTCCGTTCTGGTCAGGCGTGTCATACCTTGCCTGAATCCTAAGTCCTTCGCACAAATCTTCACTTAGGGTGTGTAAAAATCCTGAGTCGACCTAAACTTAGCAAGCACTTGCTCTTTGAGAGATTGGATTGAACAAATTTCAATAGCCAATGATTTGCTGAATTTTGGTCTTTCTCCTTCCCAGCATGAGTCACCCGTAAACTCTACATCAAAGATGCAAGCCGCCGCCATTTCATTATCAAGCGCTGATAACTGCTCTTCGGTAATATCCTTACCAAGACTCAATAGCTTGTCATTAATTTCACGAGTTGCTTTCTTAACTCGGTCATCATGAGAGCAGGCAATGGTAAGAATCATGCCTGTCTCTTTGTTGTTCGCTGGGTTTCGCAAGTTCAGCTTAGCCTCAATCGGCTTGATTTTGGCTAAATCCATTATGCAGCCTCCACTACAACCTCACGCTGATTTAGACCTAGAGTGTAAACCTCAAGATCAAAGTCTTCGTTTCCGCCGTTCGGACGAGATGGACCTGTTACTAAGCCGCGATTGTAATAAGTGGTTCCGTTTGTGCCTGCTGAGTCATCAAGCTCGTATTTGAATGCGTAACTGTCAGTTGTTAGTGACGCTGCACGCATTGCGATTTGACCAAGATCAGAACCTACGCGCGCGCATTCGACAGTAGGGTCACCGGCATTTGAGATACCCTTACCCTTCTGTGTCACGTCAGTTGAGATGGTGTCGTAGGACACAATATTGGTGGTCGTTCCTGTTTCGCCAACATTGCCCACTTGAGACACCTCAAGCCAGGTTAGGGCTTCAAAGCCAGCTTGGTTAAGGTCTGAATTTTGCGGTACAGGATCATTTGAAACATCAACGGCGATATAAAATTTAGCGCCTGATTGGGTTAATGCCATTTTTATAGCCTCTCTTAATTGATTTAATGTCTGAATGATACCACAACAGTGGTCATTCGGAATACTCGATAGTTACAGCCACGCTCATTCTATCAGACTCAATATCAAGCGCACTTGCGTACGGTGGTCGTGATACTCGGACGTTGCTGGAAATGCCTGTTCCTTTTGGGAATACAGCCTGGACGGCCTCGACTGCCGCCTGAATCTTTAGCTCTGATTGCGGTCTTGAGAATACTTCTATCTGATAAATCCCGCGCGGCGATGTATCGCTATCGTTTGCTATCCATTGGTCAATTGCGACATTAGGAAGAAACCTAACTTCCAGCCATTCGCCAGTATCAGGCGGCGTAAAATCTATCCCTGGCCATGAGATTGGATAACCCAGCGATGCGGCCACCAGCGTGTCATTTAGTGATGTTAATATCTGCGAGTTAGTTGTCATCTACCGAGTCTCCTCTCTAAAGCCCTTGCAGCACGCTTAACTATCTGATCCCAGTTTTGAGCTGCCAGCCTTGAGAAGCCATATCTTCGCTCCATAAACTGAGCGTAATTAGCTGACCAGCCAAAATACACACTGTCGCCAAGGCTCGATTGATTAATAATAATCAAAGATGCTGTCGGACTCCATTTGTAAACTCCATTATTTGCCTCCGGCAGCGAATCACCGGATGGCAGTTTGTTTAGGGCTGCATCACCAGTTGCACGCAGAAAGCCAGTTTTAACAGGCATATTCCCGCCCTTTCCTCGTTCTCTCTGAGCTTCATTTATTGCATTCTGCATAGACTCCCTGAAAACGGTTGTCATTCGCTCTTCTGACTGAGCAACAAAAGCGCCCACTTGCTCGGCAAAACTCTTAGCCATTAACTGAACCCCTCTATACGGGCCTGACGACCAATAAAGTCAATAGTGTATTCAGCTCGACACCGACATTGAATAGTGAATGATCCAGCAGCGCCAAGGCTTGTATCGCCAGGGAACATTACGCTATTTCCGGACGTGCTGACAAACGGCTGATTAAACGGAATAGGATTACCCATACCGAAATCACGCTCCATCTGAATATGCTCAATCCTGGTTCTTGAATCGTTAGTTGCATCCCAGCTTTTCCGAACATCGGATAAGTCAACGCCGCCGCGCTCTGCTGATTGCCGGATAGCCTCAAATTGCCCAGCCCTTAATGCATTAAGACTTTCAGTCCTACTAACAACGTCACCACGGAATTTTAACGCCATCTGCTGCATTCTGGTCACAGCGGTATCAATGGTTTTACTGTCTAGCGGCTCGCCGGATTCGATAGCCTTACGTATTCTTGAATCCAGTCTTTTGTCTCGAAGTTTTCTGTCAAAGTAGCTAGAGTCAAGCGACTCAAGCTCTTCCCTTGCGTTAATAGACCATCGCGCCTGCTGAGTGGTAAGCCCAATAGCTCCGCCCTCGCGCTTTTTTGTCTGAGGGTTTATGCGCCCAACAAGATCAAGGGCTGTAGTTCTGGGATTATCGCCTCTGGTTAAACCCTGACTAAGTAGTGACCTTACCATTTCACGCTGATCATTAGTGATCTCAACTATTAACCCACTGGACAATGATGCAAGCCAAGCAAGTGCCTCCGGTGAGGTCATAGAGAAGCGAGCAATAACACTGCCGACCTCGAGCGGGATTCGCCCAACCTGCTCAGCACCTGTTAATCCGCCCTCTCTGTACGCCTGCCTAATTGCATCCTCAAGCGGTTCAAACATGGATTCATCAAGCTGTAGAAGCTGGATAACGCCATCTACATTGCCAGTCTCAAGAAGTCTGACAATCTCTTGAATGACCGCCTGATCTTTCACCGACTGAATAGATTCACGAAAAGCGCGGAGTATTCGCGCCTCTTGTGCTTCTTGTATTGAGAGTAGGTTGACTGCCATGACTAAGACTTAACAAATTTCATCTTATTAACGTCGAACACCCTGATCCTTCCGCCGGTAGCACTATCCCTTGTTGAAGCATACTTTACAGCTTCTCGGGCTGTCTTTCCGTGATCCATAGCAGCAAGGGCGAATGCGTAACCGCTACCCATTGCGTCACTATAATCAATTTTTGTGGCGCGTGGCGCTCCATCATTATCAATTACGCAATAATAAACCTCTCCATTTCTTACTGCGATACCCGAGCACTCAATCTCTTGATCAGGCTTTTGAGGTGACTCATCCAAGAAGTGATCAACAAACTTTTCTCTATCGCATACTGATCCACATAAAAACCAATAATCACCATCTCTTTCAATCCATTTAATAGCTTTGTCGGTTGCGATAATTTGCCCGGTAGTGGTTCTTCCATCGACGGCAATTTGTTTGTTTTCGTGGTCGTATGCAATAGTAGTCATTAATGCCTCTTAAGACCTCACAAACAATCGCCAAGCCACCGGTGTGCCCGCTGCTGGTATTTGCTGAACTTCAATTATTTGACGGCGCACTCCATTCACAAGAATCTCGCCCGAATTTGACGGCGACACACTAAACACCTTCAAGGTCATCTGAATGTCAGAGCCGCTAATGTATCCGTCTTTGATGTACTTCTCTTCGACGCCGGATGCTGTTCCGCTAACCGTATGCTCGGTTTCTGGCCCAATAACGGGATCGTATTCAGGTCCACTAACAGTTCCAGGCTCGTAATAAGTAAACGGCCCTTGATCGTACTTATCAAGCAGTCTTGTTGCTGTTGCTTGCATTCGTTCGTATACACTAGCCACGAGTTCTTCCAAACTCCCATTTTCTAGCGCCGCCTGCCAGCTTCGACATAATAGCGGAAACCTTTTGGCTCAAAGTTGATGCGCTTGAATTGTCTTGGTATGTCACAGACACAGCGCCAAACACGGTTTCTTGCTTAACGTCCTGAGATAGCGCAAGGTTAGGGTCATTGCCCTGGTCTATGTCGATAGCCAACTGTAACTGTAACTCCTCGACAAGCGTAGGCACAGAGGCGCTATCTTGAAGAATTCCGTCAAGGTAAAAACCGATTCTGGGCCACTGATTATCTTGCTCGGGATCAGTCTTTTTGCCCTGATAGTTTTGCAACTCAATCCAGTCAAATGATTTTGTAAGCAGAATAGCCTCAGTTGATACCAGGGCTACCCCTCGGGCTGCTGCGTACGCTGTCAAATCTGTCTCGTCAACATATCCAATAATGGCCATTACACAAACCTCCTATAGCCAGTTGCCAGAATCTCAAATCCGGATAGGCTTGTAATATCGTCACGGATTTCAATACCAAGACGCTGCTTTGTGTTTGCAGACAGTCGCAACCCAAGCCCGTAGGGTGATAGCCTGGTAACATCCCATATTGCAAGATACGAGTAGTCCAGCGCGTTTTTTGCCGCTCTGATTCTATACGACATATCATCCTCGCCTAGATGAGGGCTTAGAGTGCCAATACGAACAAAATCAAAGTTAGTAAAAAGCGGTCGATCGGCAAATGCCAGCTTTTCGCCTTTGTTCTGAAAGAATGGAACCATACCATTAACCAGTCCGCCGCTAATCCCACCAAACTCATTCAGTGCGATCCCGCCGCCAACATCACTATCAGTGATTAATATTGATATAGTATTGATGTAAATGTCTGCACCAGATTCAGCGGATATGTAAGCATCAATAGGATCAGCAAGCGTTCCGGCAACCCTTAAATCTTCTGTAATCCCATCACCATCAACTGTAAGAAAACTCACATATGGCAGTGTAAGGATGTCCTGACTTGATGATGGTGCCGGAACCTGAGACACAACAAGACCGCCATCAACAACGCTCGCAGCCTCATTATTAAGGCCGCGAATCTGAACAGGGGTGACCATTTTAGACTGCCTCGATCACATGAAAACTAACCGTAATAGTCATGTTCATGCCTGTATTTCCTGCTGGCGGCGTGACCTCAATAGCCAGATTGCCACCTTTTGAGATGATGTTTGTAAGCTCAAATTGCTGCTCAACCGTGTAGTCACTCAGTGCACCAGATACAGGAACACCATTAACAGCAGAAGTTGACGGGCCTTTTCTGCACACGCCAACAAACTGACGAGCCGCGCCGCCGTTTCGGTTGATGAAAGGCACGTCTGTGCCATTTTGTACGATATCATCACTGGTCGCTGTATTTCCGACGGCCTCAACTAAAACAGAGTTATTAGCGCCACCTGTGGACAGCCCTGCACCGATTGTCGCACCGGTCACTAAAATATCTGAAACATCATCATTTTGCAGATACAAAACCGCTGTTTTTGCGCTTGATGTCAGATTAATCACGCCAGTGTACACCTGAAATGCATCACCAGACGCTACACTGTTCTCAATCTCGGTTGCTGTAACTGATCGGGTTTTTAGCTGCCCTTCTTTGTTGACCTTGGCGATATTCAGACCGCCGTCATTGCTAACACCTTCAATCCTCACTCTGAATATCCTCCAAATCTATTCGCGTCTCAAATGCCTCTTCTATTCTAGCATTTAACAGCTTTAATTCGTCTAAAATTTGCTTGTTTGTATCATTAATAGACAGAAGAGCACCAGCTATTGACGAACTTGCTGGATCGTCTTTACTAAAGCCTACTTTGAAAAATCTCTTGCCGACTTGCTCATTATTATTGAACATGTCAGACATTAGGATTTGCTTAGTCGGTGCTTTCGTGCTGGCCATCTGCTTTTACCTGGTAGCTGCCGCTAGACTTGCGCTTTTTATTGACGACCTCCCTTTTTGATTTCTTAACATCATCAGGCGCAAATCTAATATCAACAATCCGCTTTCCTTCCTTATTTAGCCTTCTCTTTTCTTCCTGGCTTACAGGATGCTCCAAATAAACCACTTCAAATTTTTGCATTTAAGACCTCTTACAGGATATTGTGCCTTTAGCTAAAGAAACAGATGGGATATAGCTCAATGCAAGCAAGAAAAGATTTTGATCACAATGAGCTATCATTCTTTTTTGATTATAACAAGGAAACTGGATTGATAACATGGAAACATTCGGTAGGAAAAGCAAAGGAGGGCTCCATTGCTGGAAGCGTAAGCCAGACCGGATACAGAAAAATAACACTCAAAGGAAGAACGTTTCTGGCACACAGAATTGCCTGGTCAATGCATTATAAATCCCCACCGCCAGACGTAATAGATCACATCAACGGCAAGACAGATGATAATAGGATAGAAAACCTAACAGATGGAACAAAATGCAGAAACCAAAGAAACCAAAAAAAAGCCCATTCCAGAAATATGTCAAGCAAGTTTCTTGGTGTGTCAAAGTTTAAAGGAAGATGGAGAGCAAAGATTTACTCAAAAGGAAAGTATGTATTCCTTGGGTATTTCAATACAGAAGACGAGGCAGCTCAAGCCTACAAGAAAGCTAAACTTGAGCTGCACGGCATAGACTTACTGCGAAATTAGCATGACGCCAGCGGTATCTTTGGTATCGCTTGCAATCAAATCCCAGTTCGAAGGAGTGGCCAATTCAGCATCTGTAGGCGACTTGCCACCGTTGGTGGTATCCCACGCATAACCTTTAAGGCCAATAGTAAATGAGGACTCACCTTTCCAGATGGTACCCATGTTTTCCTGATCGGCTTTCGGCTGTGTCATAGTCAACAAAGGCTGAGTTTCGACCATTGCCGCGCCTGGTACAAGACCTACAGTGTTGTATTTGTCCGGAGCGCCGGAAACAAGCAATGCTGGGGCATCGGTAACAACGTAGCGACGACCTAGGCCATCCTGCATTACTCGAATATTGCCAACGTTGTACAACTGACTTGTGTTGGTGATTGCTTCGTTGGTTAGGTCAGTGAACACTTTTGAATGCATCAGCCACGCAACCAGCGCCATTTGACGATCGCCGAACTTACCAGCAGCCGTGTTAAGCTCAACCAGTTTGGCCGTACCTGTCGCTGAGTAGTCATTAACAAGTGCAGCCTGATTGCCAATCGCTGCAACAAGCGCAGTGGCAGCTGTGTTCAGATAGTCCTGAATCATTGCTTCGGCTGCTTGCTCACCGATAATTAAGCCTGCTTCTTCTTCGTTTTTAAGAAGTCGAGCGAACTGTTCAACTGTCCATTCAACAGGGCCAATTGATTGATCTACTTTCACCGCAACGTCTTTCAATTGTTGCAGCGCTTTTGTTGCAAGAGTTCCCGATCCGTAAGCATCACGACGAGTTACAAGGGCAGAGATAGCTTTGTACGACGCTTCTTCTACGTAATCACCAAGTGTTGACTGTGACCCGAGTAGCAAGCCGCCGCCTGACGCTTGGTTAAATGCTGTTAAATGCTGTGCTACCACTTCAGTAGCCACAAGCTGTGTTTGTTCGTTAAAAACGACCATATCCGATGTTGCCATGGTTATTCACCTCTTTGTTGGCGGAAATATTCAAGTTTTTCTTGTTTGCTCATTTTTGAAATATCAGTACCGCTGCCAGCCCCGCCAACTTTCGGTTTTGCGGCCCCGCCGCTTGATTTTGTACCATCGATCAAGCTGTCAAATCGACCGCTCGACTCTAGCTCTTTCTTGAGGTCCGCCATTGTTGATACAGTTGGCTTACCTTCTTCTGATAGTACGACGATCTTGCCCTCATCGTTGAAGTCCAATCGACGCTTGATAAATTCTGATAAAAGCTCGGCGTTTGTTCCGCTTGCCATCTGTGTGGCCAGTTTCATTGCCTCACCGTTGCGCTTTTCAGTACGAATAGACTGATTCAGTCCGTTGTACTTTTCTTCGATTTCCTTTCTCTTTGCCTCGCTTGACTCAAAAAGAGATTTAAAATCGTTCTCTTGTTTTGCGCGCTCTTCAGCTTCACGGGCTGCACGCTCTTCGGCCTCCTTGGCCTTCTGAGATGCAGACTTCTTTTCTCCAAGTAACTCATCAACCTTGGATTTCAGTCCAGCCGTCTCTTTATCAAGAAGTGCCTTAACTTCGGCCTCGGAATACGACTTAACCTCCGTATTCGGTGCGCCAGTTTCTTGCTCTGTGATTTCTGTTTCTGTCGTCATTTTATGCCCTGCATTCAATGATTATAGGCTCTGCCTATTGGTTTGTATCGGTAGTATTATCGCCAGTTATCAAACTAAGCGCAATATCTTCGTCTATTTCGTCATCTGAGCGCTCTATTAAGCCTGTTTTCCTTAGATAGCTACGGGCATCCTCTTTGCCAATCAGGTTATTCATCCATGCCGACACCATTAATTGCGCAGTCTGTGCGTCACTAACAATATTAGAAAGATCTGTATTGATAACAACCACAGGGGCCTGAGTAACGCCCATGAACTCGGCCAGCACAACCAGGGCATCATTATACGCCTGCTCAACATTATCCATGATTGTCTGCACAACTGAATTAGAGCCAGCCTCGCCAATCATGGCCTCGGTCGCTGTATTGTATGACAGCTCACCAGTCAAATGTTTGGCACCTAATGCAACCATAACCTTCTGCTTGTACTGCATCGCCTCAAAAGACTGATCATTAGGAGATGGCTGCTCAATACCAAAGCTGCCTCCTTCTGGAAGCGGGAATAGTGATCCAGAGCCAAACCGGAATCCTTGTAAATGATTCTCATACCACGAGTCATTCAGACCACTGGCCCAGGGCTGAGGGCGCAACATGAATACACTGTCTTCATAGTCTGCGCTGTTACGATAATGCCCAATGTTCAACTCACAGATCGGATAAATAGGCGAATCATCAAAACGGCTATCATTATTTTCGGCGCCGATAAAGAAAAACGGAATATAGTTCAAGGTTCGTCCGTTAATCTTTGGCTCATACATTTCTACAAATGCACCGTCATGATAAATCTCGACGCGATAAACACCTCCATCAAGAATCAGGCGGCGTTCAATACCTACTCGCTGAATCGTAATCCCATCATCAAGTAGCTCATCGTTGATCTCAAACAAAGATACAAGCGAAAGCACCTCATGCGCGCCTTGCCTTGTCGTATGCCAGTTCGCAATCTGCAAGGCTTCATACCGACGAATAATGGCGTTTGCGCCTAAATCTCTCTGCTGCTGCCTGGTTAGAGAGCCATCAACCGGAGGGAAATCCGCCAGCAAGCCAGCACGACCATCTTTGTACACACCGGTAAAACTTGACTTCATAGATTGCTCAAGACCTACGCCCTGGCCATCAATGTCTGAATTTATATACTCAAGCAGCGGAGAGACATCATCAACGGTGATCCCCTTCATGAACGCAAGACCCGCCATGGATCGAACCGTCTGACCGCTAAACCCATAGTAGACCGCGCGATTCAGGTAGTTAGTGTACTTCTGTACATCAATAGCATCATTAATATCGCCAGGGTCGGGCAGATACTTTCTGCCAGCGTCCTTAACGCCAGTGGGACTACATGCGTCATTGATAGTAATTAGCTGATTTTCCCTCTCTTTGTAGTCAGGGTGCTTAACTATCGTAACAGGGACTCTTTTGTAGCCCATTATTAGAACCTCATTCTTATATCAATGTTGGCTGTCATTTCAGGATTAGCAAGATGCGGGCACATGGCCATGATGAATGCGTCAGCCAGGTTGGGGGATGCAATTTCGCGCTTAGCCAGCTCTTGCTTTGTTTCAACCATATCAAGTCCGCGCTTACTGTACCGCACCCTGGGAGTAGATAACTCAGTCTTAAGCCGCTCAAGCAGTTTTCCCATACCTTCCGAGTCAATGCTAATCAAATCCTCGGCATCGTAATTGTGACCTTTGTTGATTGCATTATATGTGTTTCTGAATCTATCCGCTACTGAGCGCCATGCCTGGGCTTTTACATTCTCAAACTTCTCACCATTCTTTACCTTGGGGCTGTACTCCTCGTTCGGATTAACTACCGCGCCACCTGCATTGAACTTCCGGTATCTTGAGTTTATGCCATTACTTTTCAAAGTGGAACCAACACCAGCACCTACGCCAATGCAGTCATAAATCAGAGAACCATCATGGACAAAACTCCATGCCCTCATGGTTGATTCGGTAAGCTCATCCTCGCTTGCTTTCCACTCATCGACAACTGTAGCAACGGAGCCATTAGCGCCAATGATGGCATTCTTATCTTTGCCCGAGTCAGCAACATCATAACCAACAGTCCAGGCACCGAACATTTGGACATTAAGGTTTAAATGCGCATCGATGGCAGCCTCCACCCATGAGCGCTTGATAATAGCCTGATCGTCGTCACTCTTAGGCACGCCAAGATAAACATGGTCATGCTCGTCCTTGTCCTCTTTGAGCATTTCCTCAATGTCAGACTTTGCTGTACTCGATAGAAACGGATTGTCTGGATAGTTAATCAGCCTAACGATTGAGTTTTCCGGTGGATTGACGATAAAGCGCTGATACACGAAGTCAGTAACAAGTTTCGGGTTAAAGCTGATCCAAATCTCCGACCCTTCTTTACGAATCGTTGGCTTCAGTATCTGCCATTGCTCAGCTGTGAGATTGTGTGCCTCTTCGATCCATAAGATGTCCGCGCCCTCGAAAGATTTAATTTCGTCTACGTTGCGCTCAATGCCGTAGAACACAAACTCAGAGCCGTTCTTGTGCTGAATATCTGTCGCTCTAACGTCAAATCCATCAAACCCAAAATTGCCTATTTGAGCACTGATCAGCGTATGAACGGACTCTTTAATCTTGTTCTGAAAGCGACGAACGCAAAGAAATCTTGTTTGATATTGGGATGCAATGCCAGCAGCCATGCCAGCGAATTCCCAGGACTTAGAAGAAGCTCGGCCACCGTACAAAACACGATGCCGGACTTTTATGAAGTTTTCTTCAGACGGGATTCCGTCTTTAAACCAGAAGTCAGCTAAATTAGGATTTAGACTCGCCACCTGGCTTGGTTCCGTATAGATTAGAGAATTTTGGTGTCATTGAGCCGTCAGAGCTTTGATGATCGATAATCTGCTTATCTAGTCCGCATAACTTAGCCTTGCCCATAGTTGCACTAATTGCAGCTGATGACTGCGGAGTCTCAGCAGAAAGCGCAGCCTGCCTGGCTTCTTCAAGCTCTTTAATTAAGCCTTCAACTGTAATCATATGTTTTTCCGATATAGAAGCCTTGTACTTATCGATTTCACCGATTATCTCAGGTTTCTTCAAGTTCTCATTTGCTATTGAATAAGCGGTGGCCTCGCTGTAGCCCGCTTCTAATGCAGCTTGTGTGCCATTGAATCCGTTCGAACAATATGCAGAAACAAATAATTGCTGCTTTGTTGTCAGCTTATTACTCATCACCCACCAAATTGCTCTTTCAGCTTCAGATACAATTTACGCTCAGCTTCCACGTGTTCCTCAGCAGTTTTAGATTGATGATGATGCTCGAAAGACTTATCCAGTCGCTCATCTTGAATGAGCTGTTTAGACAACCAATCCACGTCAACCGTTGTTAGAAGCATCAGCCTACCCTCTTATTATCAGTGAATTTATTGTAGCACGCAATACAAAACCCGTCTCTAAGATTACCAGACCACCTGCCGCAACCATCACAGTCGCCTTGTTTTTTAACTATAGTCATACTCGTGCACCTTGTTTTTTGTTTTGTAGCACCGCTTACAAATCCAGCTTTCACACTTTGTGTAAGAATTGTAGCCGAAAATCTCCCATTTGTGGCCGGATACAGCGCATTTAATTTTTTTGACCAAGCGGATCATCCCGCCATCCCCCAGACAACACCAACAACAACCCAAACGCCTACTGCAATTAGCAACCCAGCCGCAAAGCCGGATCGAGACTTCTTCTTCTCATCAATCACAACCTCAACCTCTTTCATTTTTAGTTACCCATTCAATCAACCCTTCCAGTCCGGCAAAAGCGCCCAGCCATCTACCTGATACCACCAGAGCGTTAGCTCGTCGTCGTGGGCAAAATGATAAGGCTCAAACCAATCCGGAGTTTCGTCTTCGCCATTCAGCATATAAGTAATATGCTGAACGACGCCGCCCGCCTTTAAAAGAACCGGCGCGCCATAAGGTGGCCTTTTCTCGTGAATCGACACAAACTCAAACACCATAACTAAGATCCAGCCCCAGCCGCCAAGGCAGCACCGATAGAAAACAGCACAATAATAGCAAGCACATCCAAAGCGGCTTGTGTTTTTGTTTGCGTTTTGCCGTTGATGAAGCCTGGTATTTCGTGTTGCTGATTTTCTCTCATCTTACTTTCCTTCTTAATAATTGCAGCACCAAGTTTAGCGCCATCTGGTTTTGACACATTAAAGTCCTTGAGACTCCAGGAAGTCCCAGTATTCACCCTCCGACATAACATTGACACCACCATCACAAATCAAATCCTCAAGAAATAAGAAAAGATCATGGTCATTAAATTTAATAATTATCTGCTCCAACTGAGCACGGGTCGCACTTTTAACCAGCAGTACTCTTTCTGTTTTGGCCAGGTCTTTCACGTCATCACGAAAAAGATGGTAAAGATTTACATCTTTATTTTCTAGCATTTGATCAAGCTTGTTCATTTCCATATCCCCGTTCGCGTTGTCTATGGTTATAACTATAACACTAACAAAAGATATTGCAATAGTCTTTTGAAATATTTTTAGTTATTTTCCGGATAAAAAAATACCCTCCGAAGAGGGTAAAAGCGTTCGAAAAAGGAATATGCGGCTTCAGCATAATGCCAAGGATGAGGGTGTAATTTGACGCATTACTACGAGACTCGTATCACCACCTTATGGATAGAGTGATTACTGCTTACTGTCGGGTATTTCCGGTTTGCGATTTAATTGTAGCTCAACATCATCAAGGGTTGCAAACTTACTAAGAAATTCTTTTGTGATTGGGCCGTCTGCGGATTTATTCAGATCCAGCAATCGCTCGGCCATTCGAATTTTATGCTCTTGATCTCTGCGCCGCTCTTCTCTGTCTTTTCTCTGTTCATCGCGCGCCCTGCGCTGTTCGTCTCGGTCTTTGCGCTGCTTTTCGCACCACTTGAAATAATGATTACCAACGAACGTAAGGATACATATAACCAGCGTAATCGCCCAAGCATAAGTCTGAATACTCGTCATCAAATCAACAAACGAAAAACCCACTGTGGCGGCACCGTTCGTGTAAATCACCATAGGCGCGTTATTCGTCACGACTTCTTTTATGTGCTCCAACCTTTCGGGCATTCTTAATGGTTCTCCAGCCTTTTCTTACCGCCGACCAAAGGCAGTAGCATTGCAATATTAGAAATGCGAACGTCATAAAAATGCTCAACAATTCCGATATGTCGTACACGCATCCCGCCTATTGCGATCAGCGAAGCAGCCTGGGCCAACGTTATCGCTGCATTTATGTTTTCGTACTGATTATAGAAAAATCCGCCGCCCGTGTTGTAGTCAATGTAAAACAGTACGGACGCAACTGTTTGCGATAATAACAAACAAGTCATTACAGTTCCATATATGACGTTAGACAGTGCAAAAAACAGAACAGCGAACGCAAGGTCAATAGCGGCAACCGTAATAAGCGTAGCCGCTGGCGGATCAGACCAAGACACAGCCGGGATGGTAGATACATACATGACCAGAGCGGCGACAAATAGTCGCCAGTCTTTGGTCATAACGCCCATCCATGCAGCACTAAAAATAATCGCAAAAGTCGTATTGTCCATTAGCTCGATCTTTGTTTCCGTGGTTTTGCTGGCCCAGACTTGTTTGTGCTTGGTCGTCTTGCAGCTGGTTTATTTCCTTTTGTTTTAGTTGCCATTGCATAGCCTTATTTTCATCGTCAATTGAATTCAGGATTCTAGCGCATAGCCAGATTAACAGCAAAACAAGAAATGTTGCGGCATAGGCTTGCTCCATTAGTTTTG
>JBFHVK010000004.1:0-33794 GCA_041589615.1 Gammaproteobacteria bacterium
ATTAATCGTGTTTCAGTATTTCTCTATTTTTAAATCCATAAATAAGCACCAGGATCGAAGCAGCAGCTGCTATATGTTTTAGTGAATGACCACTGATCATGCCTGTGAGTTCATATATTTCGCGATCAAAAAGTTCAAGGATTTTTGCGGCTACATAGGCAGCTAGTACCATCCAGTAAAAATTCTTTTTATTATATGAAGATCTGTAAAGCGAGAGGATAAGTGTAATCAGTATCATGGGTAGAAACTGCGTGAGGATGTAAAGTCTCAGGTCGCCTTTCCCAAGTAATTCAGTATAGTGCCAGTAGAGTACAGAGAAAATTCCGACTGCAATAAGTATGAGGAAGAGTTTCTTTGATAATCTGCTAGAAACAAATTCACCAATTACGATAGCGAACAGTGACATAAACGCGATGGCCATTGGAAGCCTGTCCCATAAGAGGCTGGAGTTGTCTGGTGAGAGATGATAGTACGCGGAGCCGAAAGCAAGCACGCCGACAGCGCCAAATAAAGTCATATATATATGACGTATTGTTTCATTAATAGTGAGTTTATTGTGTAACAGATAATACAGGCCTGCCACTCCGACTAGTAAAAAAGGTATATTGCTTATTACATTATAAAAATTTGCTATACCTGATATTGTGCGGCTATCAACGAAGGCATGATAGGCTAGGTCCTGTGGCATTGGCTGCATTGAGAGTACAGCAGCGATGCATAAAAGACTGATTATAATGACGGCTATAAATGCTTTGTTTTCAGCTGTTTTCATTATGTGTCCCGAATATTTTATTTTCTGAACTCAACCGGTATACCATCAGTCCAGACATCTTCTGCAAAATCCCTGCAGTCATAACGTCTGCATCGGAGCGGTCGATTTTCCCATACACCACAGGCAAGAGTGTTTCTATCCAGGTGGGGGCAGTATTTGTCTTTATCACGTGCTATGAAATAGGGTTTGTCAGGATTGGTTTTAATTAATCCCTGAGCGACTTCTTCCTTGGTTAATGCAAAAATAAAGCTACAGCACTTTGCCTTGCATAGATGTATCACACTACCACAGGGTACATCTGCCTCAGCTTCATCAGGGTCTTCATCGCCATAGACTGCGGCCATGCCCATATCCATCATTTTATTCATCACGCGTATTATGCGTAATTTTTCTTCTCTTGATAAAGCCTGGTAGTCTTCATCGTCCTTAAAGTCCTCATCTAGTTCCTCTATGAAACGTTCTTCTTCTGAAAAATTATCCATTATTCGTGTCTCAAGATATACTTTTCAAGAGTTGTTCAGCGCTTTGCAGGTACTGCTTACGTTTAAACAGCAATTGCATGCGTGAGCCACCACATTGACGCCATAAAACAACAGAGCGGATACCAGCGAACAGAAGTGCCCGTATTTTATTTGCATTACTTTGCTGGGATAAGTGAATATGTTCTCCCTGAACCATAATTTTGGGCCCAATGGGACTGATATCCTGCTGGTAAATATCTGCCAGTGCTGCGATGATGTTCTCATGGCTCAGATCGAAATATTCCATCTTGTTTTCAACACCTTTGAGATCACTGGCAAGTTTATCCATACGTTGCTGTGATTTCGACAGTATCTTTTCTAGATGTAACAAGCTGACACCATACTGAAGTATTTCGCGATCAAAGCCCTGGGCATTTCCAGATAATTGATCTACTAGCATCTTCAGGCCTCGTTTTACCGTTGAAATATCACCGTAAACTTCGATGACACTGTTTGTATCAAAACGAAACAGGGTTTCAAGTAAGGCGCTTAATTGTGCATTCGCAACGCTGCCTTTTCTTGCAATATCCTGCACCAGTAGTACTGACTGGTATATTCCGGCAAGTGCAATTGTTCTATCTTCTTGTGTGTGCTGCATAATTGTCTGGTTATTATAAAGTTATATATTATCAGGTAAGGGGCCTAGTTATTGTACATGGTATCGATTATTCCACCACCTAGACAAACATCGGTATTGTAAAAAACAATTGACTGGCCGGGGGTTATAGCACGTTGTGCGTCTGAGAAACTCACTGTTGCATTTCCGTCTACAATACTTTCGATTGTACAGGGCTGATCGTCCTGGCGATATCGAACTTTAGCCATGCATGAATATGGTAATTCTGGTGGTTTTCCACTTACCCAGCTAAGTTGGGATGCTTTAAGGTGTGTGTGATATAGGGCAGGGTGCTCACCCTGAGCAACATATAATACATTATTTTCAAGGTCTTTACGCACACTGAACCAGGGTTCTTCTGAAGCATTCTTTACGCCACCAATACCAAGTCCCTTACGTTGGCCGAGTGTATAATACATAAGGCCATGGTGTTTACCCACTGTTTCACCTTCGAGTGTTTTAATGTCACCTGGCTGTGCTGGAAGAAAGCGCTGTAAGAATTCCCTGAATTTGCGTTCGCCTATAAAACAGATGCCTGTGCTGTCTTTTTTGTCGTGCGTAATCAGCTTATGTTTTTCTGCAAGTTCCCTTACGAGGGGTTTCTCGATGCAGCCAACAGGGAACATGCTGTGCTTGAGTTGCTGCTGACTAAGGGTGTAAAGAAAATAACTCTGGTCTTTGTTGTTATCAAGACCTTTAAGTAGTTGATATCCTCCATCCACTTCTTTTTTATTCACGTAATGACCGGTCGCAATATAATCTGCGCCTAGCTGTAATGCATAATCGAGAAATGCCTTAAATTTAATTTCCCTGTTGCAGAGAATATCAGGATTGGGTGTTCTGCCCGCTTTGTATTCTTCCAGGAAATGAGCAAAAACACGGTCCCAGTACTGGTCTGCGAAATTAACACTGTGTAGTTGTATGCCTAAAGCATCACAGACTTGCTGTGCATCTTTCAGGTCTTCTGCAGCAGCACAGTAATCTTCATCGTCATCCTGCTCCCAGTTTTTCATGAAAAGGCCTTCAACCTGAAAACCCTGTTCAAGTAACAATAATGCCGACACGGAAGAGTCGACGCCTCCGGACATGCCGACAATAACGCGAGTTTCACTGCTAGTTTTACAATTACTCAAAACTATCCTCTGCATCTTCTATAGGAGTATTATTCGTTGCTGCGGGTTTGAATGATGACTTCTGTGTGGAGTAGTCAGTAATCATAAAAGGCGCATTAAGATTAGAGGTGTCTTTTGAAAGCACGTATAGCCTGGAGTCTGTTAATGACTGTATCACGAGGCCATCAATCTTTTGACCGCGCCAGTGGTTACTACGAATTGTATGGCGTAAAAAATGTCTTTCTACGAGATGGTTATCGAGTAAAACACCTAAAATTCGTCTCAGGTTTTTATAATTGAGTTTTTCACTGTTACTCGTATATATATCACCCGGTTGTTTGGTTTGGTGGTTTGATTCTGCAAGTTGAGAATAAATATCGTGTTCGATGAGTTTAATTGAAGTCAGTAAATTGTCCTGTTCATCAATATCACTATTAGAGTGACTGGCAAAAATTGACTCTATTTCTTTCCAGGTTTTAAATGAGATAGTGATTTTATGTGTCTGTCTGCAGTTTTCTTCCATACAGAGATTAATCGATGGTGCGGTATGTACTATCTGAGTAAACATGACAGTAAGAATGGTTATCGCTATTGTTGTTATCGTTTTCATCAGTTTAGATCATGTAGTATATCGAGTGAGTACTGCTTTCCCAGCAGGTAATCGTCAATACAGTTAAGTACCAGGGGAGTACGCAGCTTTCCGGGATCTGCAGCGAGTTCATCACGTGTTAACCATAATGTGCGAATGATACCTTCATCAAGTTGTCGTCTGGATTCATGTCTTATCTGTTTGCCATAAAAAGCGAAGCGTAAATACTGTTCGCACGATACTGGATGTTTCCAGTTATAGATACCCGTAAGATAGTGTGGCTTAAATTGCCAGGCAGTCTCTTCCAGTGTTTCACGTATAACAGCATCAATCAGGCTTTCATCTGCTTCCAGATGGCCTGCGGGCTGGTTATACACCCTACGTCCTTCACTCATTTCCTCAACTACTAGAAATCGGCCATTGTCTTCTATAATAGCAGCGACCGTAGCGTGTGGTTTCCATATAGTTTCCATTTGATGTTCTCAGGATCTATTTTTTCTTTCCAGAAATTTACGTTTCTTTTCTTTCATATATTGCACAATATGTAGTCTCCAGAGCAGGCGCATAATAGCAAAGCCAGCCAGGCCACTAATTGTACCCAGGGTGAAGCAGCCAAGAAGGAATGGTTTCCAGATGATAGACATCTGTTCAGTGATCCAGTCGAAGGAGGCTTCAAATTCCATGTGGTTCACGGGCATGCCTAACATCCAGTTACCCAGCTTATAGGCAAAATAAAACATCGGACCCATAGTTAGTGGATTTGTTATCCATACCAGTGCAACCGAAATGGGTAGGTTGCAGCGAATAATGATAGCTACACCAGCCGCTAGAATCATTTGAGAGGGTAGAGGGACCCACATGAAGAACAGTCCTACCAGAAATGCTAGTGAGACAGATTTTCGGTTCATATGCCAGAGGTTAGGGTCATGCAATAGAGTGCCAAAAACACGAAGTGATTTCGATTGTGTGATTTTGTGCGGATCAGGGAGGTATTTACGGATAAACTTTTTTGGCATGGGTGCGGTTCAATATTGCCACCCTCAGTGGCACGTCTACTTTGCCTTATGGCGCTTTAAAAGGTAGATTATAACAGACAGCATAAACGATAAGGATATTAAGTTATGCAAAGCATTGATAATGTTTGACCAGGTTTTAGCGTCACAGGGAAGGGGTGGCTCTCCTGAGTGTCTGCAACACAAGCAGTATGTCTCTATACCTGCACGTTTACCTATAATGGCAATCAGCCTGCTAGCGGGCTGTTGCATACTGCATCTGCAACCAACATTATCTGGGCCAGTATGGACCTCTATGGCGCTAATAGCCTGCATACCCATGGTTTTGCTGGTTATATGGCTAAGGCCTTCATTGAGAATACCAGGCTGCCTGCTAGTTGGTTATCTCTGGAGCCTGCTTTTTGCGCATAATTACCTGCACCAGGTACTACCTGATAGTGACTCAGGTAATGACTTCCTGGTAACGGGATATGTCGATGGCATTCCTGATGCAGACGGCCATTCTGTTCGCTTTAATTTTCGTGTCAAAGAGTTCCTTCCTAAGCAGACAGCTAAATCGGTAGACTCATCGCCAGCAGCCGGAAAATTACGCCTGAGCTGGTATTACTCACCCCACACGCTCATCAGTGGTGAAGAGTGGCAATTGCTGGTACGCCTGAAAACGCCACATGGTATGCAGAATCCGGGTGGTTTTGATTATGAAAAGTGGCTGTATACAGAGTCGATACATGCGACGGGCTATGTCAGGAAAGCAAAAGAGAACCTTCTTCTGAGTGAATCCTCGGCTTCTGTAGACAAGATGAGGCAGTCACTACAGAAGCTTATATATGCAGTTCCTAATACGGCATATCATGGCATTATCGAGGCGCTGACTACAGGTCATCGAGCCAGGATAGATAGTGATCAGTGGCAGTTATTACTGGACACTGGAACGAGTCATCTAATGGCTATATCTGGCCTGCATATTGGCCTGGTTGCGGGCCTTGTATTCTGGGGTGTGCGCAAAATCTTGCCCGCATTCCTGCTTAAATACTTTACTGCACAGCAGTATGCGGCAGTGATCAGTCTATGTGTGGCTGGCTTCTATGCAACGCTTGCAGGCTTCTCAGTACCCACACAGCGTGCTTTCGTGATGTTGCTTGTGGTTATGCTGGCGCTGCTACTCAGACGGCCTGCATTTGGCATTAATACTCTTTCCCTGGCACTCATTGCGGTACTTGTGATAAACCCTGTATCGGTGATTAGCCCCGGGTTCTGGCTATCATTTCTTGCCGTGTTAATTATTGGCCTGCTTGTGACTGGCCGTCAGAGGCAGGGGAAATATCTGTACAGATGGCTAGACGGAGTGCGCATACAGTGGATGATTGCAGTGGGAATGCTTCCATTGACACTGGTTCTGTTTCAGCAGGCTTCGATAATATCCCCGATAGCTAATATGCTTGTCATACCACTTATTGGTCTGCTGGTTGTTCCGCTCGCACTCCTGGCCAGTCTCATCAGCATGGTCTCACCGTCAGCGGGTGTTTTCCTGTTTACTTTTGTATCGGAGCTGATCAATTTCATCTGGATTTTACTGCAGTATCTCGCGGCAAGCCCAATATCCAGCCTGTATATACCCGGGCTCAGCCTGATTACCTCATTGCTAGCACTAGTGGGTGGTGGCCTGCTGCTAATGCCAGCAGGTTTTCCGGCTCGATATGCCGGCCTGGTGCTGTTATTGCCACTGATATTCGTTAAGCCGCCTCGTCCTGGAAACGGTGAAATCTGGCTTCATATTCTCGATGTCGGCCAGGGGCTGGCTATATTGATACAAACCCAGCATCACGACCTACTATATGACAGTGGAGATCGCTTTAGTGAGCGATTCGACATAGGTCAGCGGGTTGTGATTCCTTACCTGAGATATTTAGGTGTGCAGAAGCTGGATCTGTTCATAATTAGCCATGCTGATCGAGATCATTCCGGAGGTGCATCGGCGATTCTGCAAAATATACCCGTCAGGCAGTTAATGGGGGATACCAGTATGCTTCAGGCTGACAGCTTGCAGATGGGTTTTGCTAGCTGTTCGAGAGGAACTCGATGGGACTGGGATGGTGTAGAGTTCAGGATTCTACACCCCGATACTGACTATAAGCGCTCGAATAACCGTAGTTGCGTCCTGAGTGTGAATAGCGGTCAATCAAGCCTGCTGATTCCGGGGGATATAGAGCGAAAAGTAGAAAGGCATCTGTTACAGGCTAGTGGAATAAAATTAGATGTCGATGTGCTTATCCTGGCTCATCATGGCAGTAATACATCGACTACCGAGGCCTGGCTTGAGCGTCTTAAACCCTCACTGGCTGTGGCTTCTGCAGGATACAGGAATCGATTCGGTCACCCAGCAAACAAGGTCCGGCAGCGGCTGCAGAACAGGGGTGTTAAGTTACTGAATACGGCAAATTCCGGGGCTATCCGTATAAGAATGACACCAGATAGAGGTGCCACTGAGACTAAAATCAGGACTCATCGAAAAGATACAGTTCATTATTGGAATCATCGCTTCTGATAACGTATTATGTGCCCCATAAATATTCCTATTAAGAGGCTAAATACGTGTTTGAAATGGTCAAAGCTGGCGGGTGGCTAATGTTCCCCATTATTGCGGGGTCTATTATTGCACTTGCGATTATACTTGAGCGCTTCTGGACACTACAGAAGAAAAAAGTCATACCTGAGCATCTGGTTGCAACCATCTGGCACTGGGTTAAGGAAGGACAGCTGGAACGCTCCAAAATCGAGGAAATCAGCAAACAGTCTGCACTGGGACGTGTTCTGGCTGCAGGCCTGAATAACAGGCATCTGGAACGTGAACGAATCAAGGAGTCCATTGAAGAAGCAGGCCGCCAGGTAGTTCATGAAATGGAGCGGTTTCTGAATACTCTGGGTACCATCGCTTCTATCTCACCATTACTGGGATTACTGGGTACCGTCATAGGCATGATAAAGGTATTCAACGCCATTACCAGTTCAGGTGTTGGCAATGCGGCACCCCTGGCTGGAGGTATCTCCCAGGCCCTGATTACGACAGCAGCCGGTTTATCCGTTGCGATTATTGCTCTCATTTTCTACCGTTATTTCCGTGGTCGTATCGATGAGCTCGTGGTTAAGATGGAAGAAGAGGCAATCAAGATGGTCGATGTGCTACATAATAATCGAAGCATCACCAGTAGCAAGAAATCGCAAACGGGGAAAGCTGCTTGAATCTAAAACCCGAACGTAAAGATGATATAGACCTCAATTTAACACCACTTATAGATGTGGTGTTTCTTCTGTTGATTTTTTTTATGGTATCAACCACATTCGAAAAAACTTCAAAACTTAAAATAGATTTACCTGAAGCATCGAATAAGGCACAGCAGCAGGAAAATTTAAAAATAGTCATCGGTATTGATGTTAAAGGTCGTTATTATGTTAATGATCGACAACTGGTAAATACCCAGCTTAAGACACTTAAAATGGCACTATCCAAAGTTTCAGATGGCAACACAGATATTCCTGTTGTTCTAAGGGCGGATGCCAAAACACCTCACCAGGCGGTGGTAACTGCTATGGACGCTGCTTCTCAACTGGGGCTTACACGTTTATCTATATCTACCCTGGAAACAGGTGGTGGATCGAACTAGATTATGTCAAAAGAGTCACCGCAAAATGCATCGAAGGTAACTTACCGCCGATTGTTATCCTATACCTTTAAATGGAAAGGTGTATTTGCAATATCCGTAACAAGCATGATTCTGGTTGCACTTTCACAACCTGCATTCGCACGACTTATGGAGTTAATGCTGGATGATGGTTTTATTGGTAAAGATCCGGAAATCATCAAATGGATACCAGCCGCAGTCGTTGGTGTGTTCATCGCGCGTGCAGTGTCAGGCTTCGCATCTGATTATGGTATGGCCTGGATAGGTCGTACGGTTATTCAGACCTTAAGAACCCAGATGTTTGAACGTCTTCTGGTGCTCCCAAACCAGTATTACGATAATACCTCTACTGGTGAAACTATCTCACGCTTCACATTTGACGTCGAGCAACTGGCTCATGCAGCAACAACGGCAGTCACTATCCTTATTAAGGATTTTTTGATGGTTGCAGGTCTTATTGCGTATATGTTTTATAAGAGTCCAAAGCTTGCCGTTGTATTTCTTATTCTCGGACCAATCATCGCGCTGCTTATTGCGTTAATTTCAAAGCGTTTCAGATTAATTTCCAAACGTATTCAAAGTTCGATGGGCACAATCACTCATGTGTTAGAGGAATCTGTACAGGCTCAACGTGTCGTGAAGATTTTTGGCGGTCAGAAATACGAATTAGATCGATTTAATGGCAACAATAATAAGAATCGTCAGCAGAATTTAAAACTCATTGTTGCATCAGCCGCGAGTACTTCTATTTTACAGTTAATCGTTGCAATCGCCCTGGCAGTCATTGTTTATATTGCTATACAGGAAGGCGTTAAAGGCCAGATTTCTCCAGGCGTCTTTACCGGATTTATGGCAGCGATGATGATGCTATTCGCACCTATAAAGAGATTAACCAATGTCAATGCGGTTATTCAGAAAGGGATCGCAGCTGCGGAAAGTGTTTTTGACTTTCTTGATATCGAGCCTGAATCAGCACAGGGAGATTTTAGTACACAGCGTGTTAAAGGTGAGTTGAAATTTGATAATGTAAATTTCACCTACAGTTCAAATCAGGATAAGCAGGTACTTAAAAATATAAATCTGCATATCAGTCCGGGAGAGACAGTTGCCTTCGTCGGAAGATCGGGAAGTGGAAAGTCAACATTAGTGAATCTAATTCCCAGATTATATGATGGATATCAGGGTGATATATTTCTTGATGGTGTCAGTATCAAAGATTACAGGCTTGAGAATTTACGTCACCATATTGCCTATGTAGGCCAGGAAATTGTACTCTTCAATGATACCATTGCACACAATATTTCTTATGGAAGTGATGTCAGTGATGACAAAATCAGGCAGGCAGCAATTTCAGCACATGCTCTGGAATTTATAGATAAGCTACCCGAAGGTATGCAGTCACTTGCAGGAGAAAAAGGCGTGCTGTTGTCTGGTGGGCAAAGGCAACGTCTTGCGATTGCACGAGCCTTACTCAAAGATGCCCCCGTTCTTATTATGGATGAAGCCACTTCGGCACTGGATACTGAGTCTGAACGGGCAATACAGGATGCGCTTGAAACATTAACTGCAAATAGAACAACATTGATCATTGCACATAGACTGTCGACGATTGAAAATGCCGATAAGATAGTTGTAATGGATCAGGGTACTATTGTTGAGGTAGGAAGTCACTCTGAGCTTCTGGCAAAGTCAGGTGCCTATTGTGCATTGCATAGTATCCAGTTTGCCGATAATGATGAGAGCTGATGAAAACGATTGATCACTACTGGAGTAGTATCAACCCGGTCTCAATCCTGTTACTCCCAGTTACAGCTATTTTTTGCAGCCTTTCATATCTACGCCGTTCACTCTATTACTTAAATATATTTAAGCGATACCGTTCACCTGTGCCAGTTATCGTTGTCGGAAATATAAGTGTTGGGGGTACTGGAAAAACTCCACTTATTATTGAGCTTGTCAGGCAGCTTCAGCATAAAGGTTATACACCTGCTGTGATCAGTCGAGGTTATGGTGGTGAGAGTGAAGAATGGCCATTGAGAGTTGGCCCTGCAACGAGTGCAGGGCTTTGTGGTGATGAACCCGCACTGATATTCATGAAAACCGGTTGCCCTGTGGTCGTTGGTCCTGACCGTCGTCAGGATATAGAATGCCTGCTAAAGGATACTCAGTGTGACATAATTCTCTCTGATGATGGTATGCAGCATTATGCATTACAACGTAATGGAGAAATTGCGGTAGTTGATGCACAAAGGATGTTTGGTAATCGCTTATGCCTGCCATCTGGTCCATTACGAGAACCTGTGTCCAGGCTGAAACAGGTAGACCTGGTTTTATATAATGGACTAGATAATGACTGTGGATTTGTTATGCAAGCACAAGCATTGCAACCCGTTTCTGATTTGCACGCATCTCAAACAGAACTATCGAAATTTAAAGGTCAGACGGTACATGCAATTGCAGGGATAGGAAATCCGAATCGTTTTTTCGGCATGTTAGAGGCATCTGGTTTAAATGTCATACCTCATGCGTATGCAGATCATCATAAATATTCCGAAAAAGATGTTTTATTTGATGATGATCTTGCTGTATTAATGACAGATAAGGATGCTGTAAAATGTCGAGAGTTTTCATTACACAATACCTGGTCAGTCGGTGTTGATGTTCAGTTAACTGAACAGGCACAGGTTCAGATAAACAGGCTTTTTGATTCACTTCTTAAATAGGTCGTACAATGGATACAAAACAGATTGAAATGATTGCATGTCCTGAGTGCCAGTCCAGGCTCAGTTACAATAAAGAAGATAAAGAGCTGGTATGTTCAAACTGTCAGCTTGCTTTTCCTGTTAGAGATGGCATTCCCGTAATGTTGGTCGAAGAAGCACGTCATCTTACTACAGATAAACAAGCCTGAATCATGTCTTCGTACCATATCGTAATTCCTGCAAGATACGCTTCAACGCGTTTTCCCGGCAAACCGCTTGTTGAAATCAACGGTAAAAGCATGCTTGAGCATGTGTATACAGTAGCCAGTCAGTCAACGGCCAGTAGTATAGTAATTGCTACCGATGATTCACGTATTCATGAGCACGCCAGTCAATTTTGCAAAGATGTGCTCATGACTTCTGACCAGCATCAGTCAGGTACAGATCGACTTGCAGAAGTCTGTGATATTATGCAATGGAATAATGATGACATAGTCGTGAACCTTCAGGGTGATGAGCCACTAACTCCTGTAGCGCTGCTAAACCAGGTGTCGAATAACCTGCATCATAATCCTGATGCGGCAATAGCTACCCTAACAACGCCACTAGATCATGAGACTGAAATAAATGACCCAAATATAGTTAAGGTCGTAAGTGATATTCATGGCTATGCGCTATATTTTAGTCGTGCTGCCATCCCTTATCATCGGGATAAAGAAATGGCCGATCTACTGAGTACTTACCAGAGGCATCTCGGTATTTATGCCTATCGAGTGTCCTTCCTTAATGTTTACAATAAAATGCCCCAATGTCAGCTTGAAGTTATAGAAAAGCTTGAGCAATTACGCGCCATGTATCATGGCTATAAAATACACACGGAGCAGGCTTCCAGTCTGCCAGGTCCCGGGATTGATACCCCGGAGGATCTGCAAAAAGTCCAAACACTGCTGGTACCCTGATACATAATGTCTACTGAATATGCTTTTTTTATAACCTGTTCCAAAGGATTTGAAGATCTTCTTCTCCATGAGTTAACAACGATTGGAATTGAACATCCTCAGCAGTCACACTCTGGTGTCTCATTCAATGGAACGCTTGAGCAGGCATACAGTGTCTGTTTGTGGTCAAGACTTGCAAGTCGAGTATTATTAAAGCTTAAGTCATTCCCCGCTGAAAATGAAGATGCTCTATACAGGGGTGTACAGTCAGTCAACTGGTCTCAGCATATTGATATGCAGGGTACACTTGCAGTCAACTGTACACTTAATAGAAGCCAGATTAATAATTCGCATTATGCATCGCTCAAGACCAAGGATGCAATTGTTGATCAGTTCAACGAATTGTTTGAAATGCGTCCCTCGGTTGATAGAGATGCGCCGGATCTTCGTGTGAATATACATATCGATCATGACCAGGCTGATTTAAGCATTGACCTGTCCGGAGAGCCTTTACATAAGCGTGGTTATCGTATTGCAGGTGTTAAAGCACCTTTAAAGGAGAATCTAGCAGCGGCTATTCTTTATCGTACAGGCTGGCCCAGGGAACCGGTAAATTTGCTTGATCCAATGTGCGGCTCAGCTACTTTTCTTATAGAAGCTGCTCAGATATTCCTTGATATTGCACCTTCAACTAAACGGGAATATTTTGGCTTTCTTGGATGGAAAGGGCATAAGCCCGATATCTGGAAACAGCTCATAAAGGAAGCACGTAGTAGAGCAAGACCTGTTAATGAACTGACAGTAAAGTTATTGGGATTTGATTCTTCACGTGATTCAATTGCCGCTGCTCGTCAGAACGTTCACTCTGCAGGTTTACAGGATGTTATAACTCTTGAGCAAATGAATTTTACCGAAAGTTGTGATTACATATACCAGCAAGCAGAAACAATTACGCCGGGTATGGTAATTGTAAATCCACCATATGGTGAGCGACTTGGAGATAAACGCGAACTGGCCCATCTTTATTCAGAGATGGGTGATTGCTGGCGAAATAAATTTCCTGACTGGAAAATTGCACTCTTCACATCTAATGATGATTTAAGCAAGCATGTAGGTTTACGTGCTCACAGAAGCAATAGCTTTTTTAATGGTCCAATTAAATGCAAACTACATCAATTTCTTATAAGGCCGGCCTTATCAGACGAGCAATTACAGCAAAGAGATGAAAAATATAAACAGCAACGGGAGACTATCCTTAATCGTCTCAGGAAAAATTACAAACATACAGGCCGCTGGGCGCGTAAGAATAAAATACAGGCTTACCGATTATATGATGCAGATATTCCGGAGTATTCAGCTGCCATTGATATATATGATAACTGGGTCCATGTTCAGGAGTACCAGGCACCGTCTAAAATAGAACTTAATAAATCGAGGCAGCGATTTGATATGCTGGTTGATGTTATACCTGAAGTTCTTGAGATTGGTAAAAGTAGAGTAATCGTAAAAACAAGGCGTCAGCAGAAAGGTCTGTCTCAATACGAGAAACAGGCTAATGAGCGAAATATATTTACTATTCAGGAAGGCGGGCTTAAGTTTTACGTTAATCTAACAGATTTTCTCGATACCGGGCTATTCCTGGATCATCGCATTACCCGACAGCTTGTGCGTGAAAAAGTATTAGCTAAACCAGCTCCATGTCAATTCCTTAATCTGTTTTCCTATACTTCATCTGTTTCAGTCTACGCAGCTTCAGCAGGGGCAATGACAACCAGTGTTGATATGTCAAATACATATAACAACTGGTCAAAGCGTAATTTTGAGTTGAATGATATGAGTTTGAGTGATCATAAAATTATCAAGTCTGACTGTATAAAATGGTTGAATGAAGCAGTTAAACAAGACGCGAAATATGATCTGATATTTATTGATCCACCGACATTTTCAAATTCAAAATCTATGGAACATATCTTTGATGTGCAAAAAGATCACGTGTTCCTGATTGAAACTGCTATGAAATTACTTTCGCAGTCAGGTGAGATTATTTTTTCCAATAATTTCAGGCGTTTTAAGCTGGATAAGGGTTTGCTGGAGAAATATCAGGTAGAAGATATTACTGCCTCAACAATTCCTGAAGATTTCAAGCGTAATCAGAGAATACATCATTGTTTTATTGTAAGGAATGCTTAAGTAATTACTTTGACCGAAATGTGAACCCGGTAGATAGTAGGCCGGGTTCACAGTTTAAATCACTGTATCATAGCTTCAGCTTTATGAGATGGAGTTAGTATGGTGTTTATCAGTTTGTCTTCAAGTTCTATTCTGGTGGCGAGCTCTTCTCCAAGTGTTGAAAGTTGCTCAGCCAGTTTGCTTTTGAGATCGTCATTCAAGTTGTTGCCACCATCAAAAGTGTCATTAAATTCAACAGCAAGTGCAGTTGTTCTTTCAATTCGTGGGTAGATAGTGTCTGCCAGTTTAATGATTTCCTGACGTCTCTCTTTGCCTTCTGAAATCCTGCTATAGAGCTCAAAATGGCCTGTAGCTATATAATCGATCAGCAGCTGACAAAATTCCTGTAATATTTCAGGGTCGATGTCATCGGCATCTGAAATAGTATTGCCATCACATCCTGCCAGGCTGCAGTATAGCGCCAGTACTTCATTACGCTCGTTTATCAGCTGCTTTATTTCTTTACGTGTCCGCGCACGGCGGTCGTTAGCAGGTTGTATATCGACAGAATCGTTCATGTCAAGCCTCTTATATTCTTATGTTCTGTGCCTGAAGTTAGTTAAGTAGTGAAAATTCCAGTATCACAACCATTAGTGAGGAGGCTAATATGAAATTGTCTGATTTCGGTTAGCTTGTCCTCTTGATGTTGTTGAATCTTGTGCACTAATTTATGTATCTAAATTAATCACAATTCAAAATCAAAATTGCACTATTTATTTCGGAAAATCAAGAAGTAAATAGGTCTTACCTTCAAGTATAAACATTTCGCGTTTGAATGAAACCCTGCAAACAGGTGATGTTATAGCCTAAGTTGCATATTGTATTTGTTCCTGGTCAATAAGGAAAAGCTTAATTAGTAAAATCTGATGTTTAAAACAGATCTATAGAAAAGCACACGATTTGCATGTATTTAATCTTAAGTCCATGTGTACTATATAATTAATGACCCAAACAGGTGTGCTATGCTTTTCAACTCGAATAAATATGAAATGCCGAATAAGAAGGATTCATTACCAGGCCGTGAGCAGGAAATGCAGGTCTCGGATCGTCATGCAGTATCCGGACACCCACTTAAAGGTCCTTTTAGTGAACATTTGCAACAGGCTTTATTTGGAATGGGCTGCTTCTGGGGTGCCGAACGCAAATTCTGGACATTAGACGGTGTATATAGCACCTCCGTCGGCTATTCAGCGGGTTTTACGCCAAATCCATTATATGAGGAAGTCTGTAGTGGGCTGACAGGTCATAATGAGGTGGTGCTTGTTGTATTTGACCCTTCAATTATTAGCTTCGAGGACCTGTTAAAAGTCTTTTTCGAGTCTCATAACCCCACTCAGGGTATGCGTCAGGGCAATGACAGGGGTACGCAGTATCGCTCCGGTATCTATTACTACAACGAACACCAACGCCAGCAGGCTGAGAAAGCACGTGATCACTATCAGTCCAGGCTAAATGAGCATGGTTATCCTGAAATTACGACTGAGATACAGGCTGCCGGTGACTTTTATTATGCAGAAGATTATCATCAGCAGTATCTCGCCAAGAATCCCGCTGGCTATTGTGGACTGGGTGGCACAGATATTAAATTCTAATATCCATCATTTGCATATAAATCAGTCAATTATCTCCTGAAATTCCTGTAATCACAGTACAAATGTTCTATAAGTAGTCAATAAGTCATATCACAGCAGGGCTGAAAAGTGGGCGATCCCATTGAGACTACAAATACAGCGTCATCAGCTACCGGTAAGATAGCTATCCCCAGAAATTCCCTTGAAAAACTGATTCGAGGGCTTTTAGCATCGATTGATAATGGCTGGCAAATAGATATTAAACTTGATGATGGCCTGCCTAAAGCACTCGTCCTTATCGTTCATAAATTACTCAAATCTGTCAGAGAAACTGTTGAAAAGCAGGAAGAGCAAATTAACGCGCTGAGTCATGCGAATGTACGAGTGCTATTTCTAAACGAAGCACTTGGACTCATCAATGATATAACAGATGAGTGCTACAAAGATGGATCTCATACCCAGAAATATAACCAGGTTCTTGATGATGTGATGCATGCAACTACATCAAGTTTGTCTGTGATGTTTTTTATAGATGAATCTTCATCAATTAGTGAATTGTACTACCAGGGAATGAAAATAGATGTGCCTGAGACCTGTGATGCCTGCATAAAAATGATTGGTATGGTAGCAAGTAAATTCATTGAGAATGATAACCATCTTATCATGCTAAACAATGAAGACGAGTATATTGATACACTACCTTTACCTGAAGGCCATCCTGACATTGAATCAATGATTATGGTGCCTATTATGCTACGCACTAAAAAACAGATGCGTGGTGTTTTATATGTCGCTAATAAACGAGATGGACTTGAATTTAATAATAACGATGCAACTGTTTGTGAATTAATAGCGGCAGAATTATCTAATGTATATGATCGTATAAGTCTTACCAGGCAACTTAAGAAAGAAAAAGAAGAGCAGGGTCGACTGTTGCAGGAAATACAAAATGCACAGGATCAATTGCTACAATCTGAAAAGATGGCTTCGATAGGGCAGCTTGCAGCAGGCGTTGCGCACGAGATAAATAACCCTGTTGGATATATTAATTCTAATATCAACAGCATGCAAAACTATATCAATGATATTTTCGAACTGATTGAACAGTATCAGCAGATTGAGCAGTATTTACCAGAGGATCATAAGCAAACAATTTCGAAGGCACGAGAAGATGCTGATCTTGAATACCTTAAGGAAGATGTTATAGATCTGGTTAATGAATCAATTGAGGGTGTTACCCGTGTTAAGCAGATTGTTAATGATCTTAAAAATTTCTCAAGGGTAGATGAGTCTGAATGGGAATGGGCAGATTTGCATTCCGGAATCGATAGCACACTCAATATTGTTCATAATGAAATTAAATATAAGGCAGAAATTGAAAAGCACTACGACGAAATTCCCGAAGTATGGTGTATAGCTTCACAGATTAACCAGGTGATTATGAATATGCTGGTAAATGCTGCCCACGCTATCGAGGACAGGGGTGTCATAAAGATAACAACGGGTTGTAGAAATGATGATATGGTTTATGTAAGTATCGCTGATAGTGGCTGTGGCATCCCTGAAGAAAAACTGGCAAGGATTTTTGATCCCTTCTATACATCAAAACCTGTAGGTGAGGGAACAGGGCTTGGTCTTTCATTGTCGTTTAGTATTATCGAAAAGCATAACGGTACAATTGAAGTGAAGAGTGAACCTGGAAAAGGTACAGAATTCACTATATTGCTACCCATTAAACAACCTCATTAATCATTATAAATTAAATTAAGGGCTGCTGAAATGGAACAGCAAGATTTAAAAGAAAAGAATAAACAATACACAATAATGTGTGTGGACGACGAGAAGAATATACTGTCTTCACTCAGAAGACTATTGAGGCCAGAAGGCTATAATATCATTCTGGCCAATGGGGGTGCTGAAGGTCTCGAATTGTTGAAAGATAATGACGTAGACCTGGTGATTTCAGATATGAGAATGCCAGAAATGAATGGCGCTGAATTTCTTGAGCAGGTCTATAAATTGTATCCTGACACCATGCGAATCCTGCTGACAGGTTATTCAGAAATATCTTCTACGATTGATGCTATCAATAAAGGCAATATATATAAATATATTAGTAAGCCATGGGAAGAAAATGATCTTAAGTTAACTATAAGGAATGCGATAGAGCAGAAATATCTCGAGAAGGAACGAGATGAGCTAATAGATCTAACACGAAAACAGAATGAAGAACTTAAAGAATTCAATAATAACCTTGAGGGGCTGGTTAAGCAGCGTACAGATGAGCTAGAGCAGACAATGGATATGCTCGAAGCGTCTTATGGAGAACTAAAAAATAGTTATTCCAGTACTGTTCAGATATTTTCGAATCTAATAGAAATGCGTGATGGAACCCTAAGAAGTAATTCACATGAGGTTTCTGAGGCATCTAAGAAAATCGCCAGAAAACTTGATCTTGATGAGGATACCATTAATTCGATATCGCATGCGGGTATGCTTAGAGAAATAGGAAAAATATCATTTCCAGATTCTATGATTAAAAGGCCAATGGAAGAACTTGATGATATTAGTTTCTCAGAAATGAAAAAATTTACTGAAATAGGTGAGGGCATACTTATGCCGGTTGAGCCATTGAGGGAAACTGCAACTATTATCCGGCACTTCAGGGAGAATTATGATGGAACTGGTTATCCTGATGGAAAGGCAATACAGGAAATTCCTGTTGGTTCTAGAATACTATCTGTGGTTAATGATTTTTACGCATTACAAAATGGTACTCTGGTAACAGGCACATACTCGGCTAAAGATGCACGAGATTATCTGATTGAGCATAAAAATACAAAATACGATCCCGAGATTGTTGATATATTTGTTGAGCAATTAGGCGATATCAAAGAAGATGTTCAGGTTTCAGATAAGCAGGTCGTTACTAAACAGCTTAAAGTAGGTATGAGACTAACTAAAGATCTTGTTACGAAAAATGGAGTCTTACTATTATCAAAAGACTATGTTCTTGGTGAGCATATGATTAAGCAGATTGTTAGTCTTGAACAGTCATTGGGTGAGAAGTTTGTCCTTTTTGTTAAGTGAATACGATTAATATAAAGTAGAGAGTAAACATAAATACTATAGGTAATATGGTAATGTCATCAACAGTAAAGGGAATGGATTTTTATTTGAATGATGCCGATCATAAATTTGATCTGACTAAATTCGCACCTTTTAAAATATTGCTCGTTGATGATGATCCTGTATTTCGCATGACCATAAAGGCGATGTTGAAAACAGGTTATGATGTCAAAGAAGTCGATAGTGGTGAGGCAGCAATTGACTTTTTAGAGCATGATAATGCCGATTTGATTCTACTTGATCTAAATATGCCTGGAATTTCGGGCCTGCAGGTATTGCAGCATATATCACAGAAAAAAAAGAATAGTGAGATTCCTGTCATATTTTTATCAGCGGCAGATGATAATGAAGCTATCAGTAGTGCTTTTCAATCAGGTGCGGTAGATTATCTAACAAAGCCTGTTAAGAAATATGAGCTTATTGCTAGAGTTAATACTCATCTAGAGCTAAGACACAGGCAACTACATCTTGAGGATATGGTGGCAGAAAGAACGGCAGAGCTTCTCAAGGCTAATGAAGAATTAGAGTCAGCACAAACCCAGTTGCTACAGTCCGAGAAGATGGCATCTATTGGGCAGCTTGCTGCGGGTGTCGCACACGAAATTAATAATCCTGTCGGCTATGTCGCCTCAAACCTTGTGAGTCTTTCACAATATATGAATGATATTTTTTCGCTTGTTGAGAAATATGAGAAATATGAATCTTCGTTGGATAAATCAGCGTTAGCTGAAATTGCCGTAATTAAGGATGATATTGATCTGGATTACCTAAAGTCTGATATTAATGAGTTACTTTCAGAAACATCAGATGGTATATCCAGAGTAAGGGAAATTGTACTCAGTCTCAAAGAGTTTTCCCATGTGGGTGAAAATCGATGGGAAATTGCAAATATCCATGAGGGTATAGATAGTACATTAAACATTGTGCACAACGAAATAAAATATAAGGCAGTAGTTACAAAAAATTATGGACAGATAGAAGATATCCAGTGTATACCTTCTCAACTTAATCAGGTTTTCATGAATTTTCTCGTTAATGCGGCTCATGCAATTGAAGATAATGGCGAAATTAATATAACAACAAGTCAGCAGGGAGATCGAGTCACAATACAGATCAGTGATAACGGCTGTGGTATTCCTAAAGATAAACAGGCAAAAATATTTGATCCATTTTTTACTACAAAACCTGTTGGTAAGGGTACTGGTCTGGGTTTGTCGCTATCCTATAAAATTATTGAAAAGCATCACGGGTCGATTGATCTTATATCTGAGGAAGGTAAAGGTACAACATTTATTATAAGTTTACCGGTCATGCAGCCGGAATCGGAATCTGAAGATGCCTGAGTATGACGATGTCAAAAATCGATTAACAATTAAAGTAGTGTATTACGGCCCAGCACTCAGTGGAAAAACTACAAATATAACAAGATTGCACGATTTGCTCGATCCTAAGTTGAAAGGCGAAATGATGGTTCTTGAGACTAAAGATGACAGGACGCTATTTTTTGATATGCTGCCATTAGGCTTAAAAACTGATGCTGGTATGTTAATAAAAATAAAGCTTTACACTGTACCAGGTCAGGTCGCACATGATAGCACAAGAAAGGCTGTATTATCGAGAGCTGATGGCGTTGTGTTTGTTGCAGATTCTCAAATCAATCAAAAAGTAAATAATGCAAATTCATTCGATAATCTTGCTGATAACGCGAACAAGGTAGGTCTCGATTTTGAAAAACTGGCTCTTGTTATTCAATATAACAAGAGAGATCTGCCTGAGATAGAAGAAGAACAAGTAGTTATTAATCGCTGGTCTAAAACAAACTGGCCTGTAGTTTTCTCTAATGCACTTGCAGGTGATGGAGTTCTTGACACCTTCAGCAAGGTCCTGGAAAGAGTCTATGATGAAATTCAGGATGAGTATTCTCTTAAATCAACTCATTCACTAAGCAGGGATGATTTTGTCAAGGGTGTTATGGGTGTATCGCTATGACTGAATTAGAAAAAGAACATACACTTGAGCCATTTGATCATGATTATGGTCTTGCAGATATTTTCAAATCCGCTGGTTATAATTCCCTGGAGAAAATCCTCACTGGTTTGCTAGGAACCGACTTTAGTATTACGGATGCAAATGGTAGCACTTTACTCGGCAAGCCTGCTCAATATAAATTTTCTATGGATATTGATGTTGAGTTCGAAACAATCGGTTGCTTGCACTATAACGCTGATGTCGACGATGGAGCTCTTTCGGCTATAGATAATACTATTAAGATGATATCTGCGGCTTATCAGAAGTATATTATGGCCTCGAGTCTTCATATTGAAGCTATACATGCTGATTATGCGGAAATTAAGGAAAAAAACCGTCTATTAGCAGAATCTGAGGCCAAATATAAACAGCTAAGTGAGCAACTGGATTTGCGAGTTAAACAGCAAGTTCTGGAAATCGAGTCTAAACAGAAGCAGCTCTATCAGGCAGAGCGTTATTCAGCAATTGGTCGCCTTGCTGCTGGTGTTGCTCATGAAATTAATAACCCTATGGGGTTCATATTGAGTAATCTCAATACATCTAAGCATTATGTTGAAAATCTAACCGCTCTTTCCAAATTATTCTCTAATAATGAAAGCGTTGATGTTATTAAAGAATTCTGGAAATCTAATGAGCTCGAGTATGATATTGAGGATTTCGCTGATTTAATTGCAGAGAGTATTCAGGGGTCAGAGCGAATAAAATCAATTGTTAGTGCCCTTATGATATTTTCTGATGCGGATGTCGATAATGTAGATAAGGTTTCGATTAAGGATTTACTTACTGCAGTCATCGAGAGGCTTGTGATTCCTGATAGCAAATCTGTTCGACTTGATCTGGATATCCAGGCAGATGCAAGTATAGACTGTAATGCCGTATTGCTGTCTCAAGTGCTCCTGAATGTTATTAATAATGCAGTTAATGCAATTGAGTTTGAAGGGGTTATATCTATATCTGACGATATATCAGGTAATGACTTCAGGATTATTGTCAAGGATAGTGGTAGAGGTATAGATGAAGAAACTATTCAAAAAGTTTTTGATCCATTTTTCACAACATGTGAAATAGGCCAGGGTGTAGGTCTTGGATTAACTGTTGTTAAGGAGGTTATGGTGTCAACTGGTGGGCAGGTAACCATTCAAAGTGAATTGGGTTCGGGCACAGAAGTTACTCTCCTTATTCCGATACCAAAATCATAATGTTAATAAGGAAATAAGGAAATGAGTACATGAGTAAATATGCATCACTGTTCTCAGATGATAATCAGGATTCTTCTGAAGGTGAAGAACAGGATTTTGTGCCTTACCAGATGTTGCTAGTCGATGATGAACCAAATGTTTTAAATGCATTAAAGCGTGTTTTTCGTAAAGAAAGTTATGTGATCAATACTGCTTCTAATGCAGATGAAGCCTTGAAATACCTCTCTAATAATACATGTCAGTTAGTAATATCAGATTTTAAAATGCCCGGGATGAATGGTGCTCAATTCCTACAGGAGGCGAAGAAGCTTTATCCCCAGATGATTCGTATTATGCTTACTGGGCAGGCAGATACTGATGCGGTAATGGCTGCAATCAAAGATGGCGCAGTATATAAATTTATCCTTAAGCCCTGGAATGATGATGATCTTCGTGTAACGGTTGCACTTGCTTTTGAGCAATATGAGCTTGTAAAGAAGAACAATGAATTAAAAAAACAGAATCTTAATAAAGCGAAAGAAATAAGTTCACTTGTAAAGCTTAACGTAACCAATAAAAGTCAGTTAGCAATTATGCTCAATAAAAAAGGCTTGCTGACTGATAAACAGGTTCAGGAAGTTCATAAGCTTCAACAGATCAAGAAAAAACCTATAATCAAGAGCCTGCTGGACAGAGACTGGGTGGATGAGTCACTTGTACGTAAGATATTACAAAAAGATATGCTCATGGATGAGATAGATTTGCGCGAAGCAAAAATAGATCCTGAAGTTTCGTCATTATTGCCAGCTGCATTTTGTGATTATCATCTTGTAATGCCAGTAGCAGCTGATGATCATTCTTTAACTCTTGCCATGGCTGATCCACTTGATACCGGGCTTACAGATGATCTGAGATTTATTATAGGTGTAGAAGTCAGGTCAGTACTGGCATCATCAACAAGTATAAAAGATAAAATTCATGATACTTATGAAGATGCTGCTTTAGAAGAAATTGAATCATTCATGTCCAACTCAGATCCCTTCGAAGGAATCGAGGTTGTCATAGATGATGATGATGAGCTTAGTCTTGAGGATCTACTTCATAGTACAGAAGAGCCTCCTGCTATTCGTCTTGTGAATGCCATTATACTTGAGGCAATTCGCCTTAAATCTAGCGATATACATATACATCCTAAAACGAAACACATTGTTATACGTTATAGAATGGATGGTGTTTTGCATGACAAGATCCATATACCCCTGAGTATGCATATGGCTCTGGTTTCACGAATTAAAGTAATGGCTGAACTTGACATAACTGAGCGAAGGCGTCCTCAGGATGGTCGAATTACTATAAAAACACCAATGCGTGTCGTTGACTTAAGACTTTCAACATTACCGACAATCAATGGTGAAAAGATTGTAATGCGTCTGCTTGATCGTAATGCATCTTTGCAAGGTCTTGATGAACTTGGTCTGTCTGTTCCAAATTTAATGAAAATTCATAATCTGGTGACTCGTCCTCAGGGGATTATACTTTCTACAGGGCCAACAGGTAGTGGTAAAACGACAACACTATATGCGATGATGCAGCATAATTTAACGTCTGAAAAAAATTATGTAACTATCGAAGATCCCGTAGAGTATTTTATGGACTCTGCAAGTCAGGTAATGGTTAAGGAAAAAATAGGCTTTGATTTTGCCACTGCACTCAGGTCTATTTTACGGCAGGATCCAGATGTTATTCTTTTAGGAGAAGTGCGTGATTTTGAAACAGCAGAGGTTGCTTTTCATGCTGCACTTACCGGTCATCTAGTGTATTCGACGCTGCATACAAATTCTGCTATTACAACGGTTACGCGTCTTATTGACTATGGCCTTAAGCCCCATGTAATTGCGGCGGCATTACAGGCAGTAGTTGCTCAGCGATTAGTCAGGAAAATATGTAGCCACTGCAAGGAATCCTGTACGGTGTCGCAGGAGATATTGCACCAGCTGGGTGAGGTGTTTAGTTCGTCAACAATAAACTATTACAGTGGTAAAGGTTGTACTCGTTGTAATAATACTGGTTATTCAGGCCGGGCTGCAATTTATGAAATACTCATACCCAGTTTTGAAATGCTTGACCTTATTTCAACTAATGCAAGCTTCATCGAGCTTGCTCAACAGGCGCAGAAAGAAGGCATGGTTACCCTGATTGAGGATGCTCGTGATAAAGTAGATCAGGGCATTACCAGTGCGGAAGAGGTGCTTCGTGTGCTTGGTTCACAAGTCATCGCATGATACCTGCTGTTTACAGGCAGGCTATATTACAGAAAATTAAAGCCTGCCTGTCTGTACAATATTATTTGAGTGGTTTGTACTTGATTCTGTGAGGATTCAAGGCCTCATCACCAAGTCGACGTTTACGGTCTTCTTCATAGTCTGAATAATTGCCTTCAAACCAGGTCACCTGTGAGTCACCTTCAAATGCAAGTATGTGCGTAGCGATTCTGTCCAGGAACCAGCGATCGTGTGAGATGATTACCGCGCAACCCGGGAAGTCGAGTACGGCTTCTTCAAGTGCACGTAGGGTTTCTACATCCAGGTCATTGGTGGGTTCGTCAAGCAGTAACAGGTTGCCACCTTTTTTCAGTAGCTTTGCAAGGTGTACGCGATTCCTTTCACCACCGGAGAGTTGCTTGATATATTTCTGCTGGTCTTCACCCTTGAAATTAAAATGTCCCACGTAGGCGCGTGATGGAGTCGTGTAGCGACCAACTTCAATGGTGTCGAGGCCATCGGAGATTTCCTGCCAGACGGTTTTATCTCCGTCCAGTGTATCGCGACTCTGGTCAACATAGGCAATTTCAACGGTTTCACCAACCCTGAATTCACCAGAATCAGGTTTTTCTTCACCAGTAATCATCCTGAACAGGGTTGTCTTACCAGCACCATTAGGGCCGATAACGCCAACAATTCCACCTCTAGGCAGGCTGAAATTCAGGTTTTCATAGAGGAGTCGATCGCCAAAGCTCTTACTAATATTTGTGGCTTCAACAACCAGGTCACCGAGCCTGGGGCCGGGTGGAATATACAGGGATTTAGTTTCACTGCGTTTCTGGTAATCATCTGATTGCAGCTCTTCAAAACGAGACAAACGAGCCTTGCTTTTCGCATGGCGTCCCTTTGCATTTGAACGAACCCATTCAAGTTCAGCCTTGATGGCTTTCTGTCTGCCGGCTTCTTTTTTCTCTTCCTGCTCAAGGCGTTTTTCTTTCTGTTCAAGCCACGAAGAATAATTGCCTTCCCAGGGAATGCCCTGGCCACGGTCAAGTTCCAGAATCCATCCCGCGACATTGTCCAGGAAATAACGATCGTGCGTTACGGCTACCACCGTACCCGGGAATTCGGCAAGGTAGCGTTCTAGCCAGGCTACAGATTCAGCATCCAGGTGGTTGGTCGGTTCATCGAGAATTAACATGTCAGGTGTTGATAGCAACAGACGGCATAATGCGACGCGTCGTTTTTCACCACCGGACAATTTGCTGACATCAGCATCCCAGGGTGGCAGGCGAAGCGCATCGGCCGCAATTTCAAGTTTATGATCCAGATTATGTGCATCTGCAGCCTGGATAATATTTTCAAGACGTGCCTGCTCAGCTGCCAGTGCGTCAAAATCAGCATCTGGCTCGGCATAGGCGGCATAGACTTCATCCAGCTTGCTCTGCGCTTCCTTAACCTCTTTCAGTCCATCTTCGACATTTCCACGGACGTCCTTACTTTCATCCAGTTCCGGCTCCTGCTGCAGAAAGCCGATATTAATACCAGGCTGTGGGCGTGCTTCACCAATAATATCGGTATCCACACCGGCCATAATACGTAACAGGGTGGATTTACCCGCACCGTTATATCCAAGTACACCGATCTTGGCGCCCGGGAAGAAATTCAGGTTGATGTTTTTAAGGAGTTCTTTCTTTGGTGGGACAACTTTGCCCACGCCATTCATGGTATATATATACTGTGCCATAGATCAGTTCAGTGGTGGTTGAAGTAATTTGATGTGCATTATACTTGATTGGCTCACAAAAACACTCGCTAGAATCTGTCTATAATAAGTTGGTGTGAATTTATAATTAGTAGAGTCGTTTATTGTGACATTCTTTCGAATTCCCCTTGTCTTTTCCTTTTCGCTGTTAATCCTGCAGGCCTGTACTGGCAGTAGTGGTGACTCTAGCGACGAATTTAGCACGCTCAGCTGTAAACTGGGCAGTGGTTCAAATGTCACCATTAGTGGTAAGGCAACCTACGATCGAGTTGGTTTGCAAGCATCCGGTGCACTTGATTTTGATAATATCAGTACCATGCCAGTTCGTGGAGTGGTAGTGCAGGCTATTTGTAATACCGCTATTGCTGAAACAACGACAGATGCAAACGGTAATTACAGTCTCTCAATTCCGGCAAATACCCAGAATGTGTTTATCCGTGTGAAGGCACAGATGCTTCAGTCAGGCTCCCCGGGCTGGGATGTGGCTGTGAGTAGTTCTTCCAGCTCGTCAGAACTTATTTACAGTATGGACGGTGGGCTCTTTAATTCGGGAAGCAATGCTTCGACACGAAATTTGCATGCACCGACTGGCTGGAATGGTAGTAGTTATGCTTCAACTCGTACGGCAGCACCTTTTGCCATTCTCGACACGGTTTATGAGTCTATGCAGTTTGTACTCTCAGTAGCGCCTTCATTGCAGTTTCCTGCGCTAGATTTGAAGTGGGGCCCAACTAATACCAGTGGTACCAACTATTCGAATTCCCTGATTAATGTACTGGGGTCTACCGCTGATACCGATGAATTTGATGCGCATGTTATCGCCCATGAATGGGGCCATTATTTCCAGGATATGTTTTCCCGTGATGAATCAATTGGTGGCCCTCATAGCCTGAATCGTATTCTTGATATACGCGTCGCCTTTAGTGAAGGTTTTGGCAATGCGTTTTCCGCGATGGTAACGGGCGATCCCATTTATAAGGACTCACAGAGTGTGTCCCTGGGTACCGGATTTAGTATTAACCTGGAAAGTAATAGCTGTTTCAATGATGGCTGGTATAACGAATGTACGGTGCAGTCTGTGCTGTATGATTTCTTCGATACAGCAGCTGATACTAATGATGTTTTCACTTTGGGTTTTACTCCAATCTATAATGTTCTAACTACCGATATGGTGGCATCCGATAGCCTGACCAGTTTGTTTAGCTTTATTAATGGCTTCAAATTACAGAGTGGAGTGGCTCCTGCAGCTGTTGATACACTCCTGGCCGATCAGTCTATTACCACTAGTATTGCTGATGATTATGGAACAGGTATTGATGAGGCAGGTTACTTGGGTTTCAGTATCACACCGGTGTACCTCAATGAAGGGGTCGACGATACCTTCCCGATTACGCTCTGTACCCTGGGTGAAAATGGTGGTTATAACGGCCTCGGTGTTACCCGCTTTGCTCGTTTCACAGTCCCAGCCAACACTACTTATACATTTAGTGCTGTAAAGAATGGCGGAGAAACGAATTCCACAGATCCCGATGTGTATATTCGTTATAAAGGTGAGTTAGTTGGCTATGGTGAAACATTTACCACCGATTCCGAAACCTTTGCTGTAAATCTTGAAACGGGTAAGGAGTATGTTCTGGAACTGATGGAATACCGAACCTATGGTGACATTGATTATAATCCTGCAGCAATCGGTGCCGATAACCAGACCTGTTTTACAGTCAGCCGTTCATAAGGTTAATGTAATGAAGAAATTTACCCTGTTAATCACTATCCCGGCTGTATTGTTATTGCTTACCGGTATGTCGCGCTCACCAGAAGTTAGCAATACAGCAGCAGCTGAACCACCGGCAGGTCATAAACACCGTGCTGACTATGTTAAGCCTCATGCCGATATCGATATGCAATATTCTGCTCCCTCACCGCTACAGGTGGGTGAGACAGTAACAATTCCATTGCGTTTTCATATGTATCAGCAAGCGGAGTTATTGAGCATAGAAGTAGTAAAACAATCGGGTGTGCAGTTAGATTCAGCCAGTCATTTTGAGTTTTCGGATACTCGTCAGGCTAATGTTACGTTACAGGTGAGTGCTTTAGAGAATGGGCGATATAACCTGACTATCAACTCTGTCATCACACACGCTGGCCAGAAGCAGGCTCGAAGCTTTATTGTCCCACTGGTGGTTGGTAACCAGCCAGATACCAAACCAGCTCAGGAAGATGCGGGTTATAAAGCAAGCACATCCCAGGGTGTTATCTCCATGCCCGCTGTCGAAACTACAGATTGATCTATATCTAGTATATCCACTGGCTTCAATCCCCTATATAAGCTATGCTATGCGGCTTTCAGGCCCCTAGAGCGGGCGCCTATTCTTTTTTTTACCGGTATTTGCCGGATCTGGCCAAAATTGGAGATCAGAATGTTTTCAGTAGATATGAATATTCGCGGTTATGACGATGAATTGATGAATGCCATCGATGAAGAGAGTCGTCGCCAGGAAGAGCATATTGAGTTAATCGCATCTGAAAACTATACCAGCCCACGAGTAATGCAGGCCCAGGGTTCTGTACTCACTAACAAGTACGCCGAAGGTTATCCCGCCAAGCGTTACTATGGTGGTTGTGAATATGTTGATAAGGCAGAGCAGCTGGCTATCGACCGTGCAAAACAGCTGTTTGGTGCAGATTATGCCAATGTCCAGCCACATTCTGGTTCCCAGGCTAATGCGGCAGTGTATATGGCTTTGTGTGAGCCGGGTGATACGGTTCTGGGTATGAGCCTGGCGCATGGCGGGCATCTTACACACGGCTCCAAGGTGAGCTTTTCTGGCAAGATCTACAACGCCGTTCAGTATGGACTCAACGCAGAAACCGGCGAAGTCGATTATGATGAAGTGGCTTCACTGGCTCGTGAACATAAACCAAAAATGATCATTGCTGGTTTCTCGGCCTACTCAAAAATCATGGACTGGCAGAAATTCAGGGATATTGCTGACGAAGTAGGGGCCTACCTGTTTGTCGATATGGCACACGTCGCTGGCCTGGTAGCCGCAGGTATTTACCCAAACCCTGTACCGATTGCTGATGTGGTTACATCAACGACTCATAAGACACTTCGTGGTCCTCGTGGTGGCATAATCCTGGCAAAGGAAAATGAGGAAATCACCAAGAAATTTAACTCGGCTATTTTCCCGGGCTCACAGGGTGGCCCACTGATGCACGTCATCGCTGCTAAGGCAGTTGCCTTCAAGGAAGCGATGGAGCCCGAGTATGTTGAGTACCAGAAACAGGTCGTTAAGAATGCACAGGCGATGGCTAAAGTGTTTATGGATCGAGGCTATGATGTGGTTTCCAATGGTACTGAAAATCACCTGTTCCTGGTGAGCTTTATCAAGGCTGGTCTGACAGGTAAGGATGTTGAGGCCGCTCTGGGCAAGGCGCACATTACTGTTAACAAGAATGCAGTGCCTAACGACCCGCAATCACCATTCGTAACTTCCGGTATTCGTGTAGGAACTCCTGCACTTACTACCCGTGGTTTTAATGAGCAGGAGTCGGCAGATCTGGCAGGCTGGATGTGTGATGTTATTTCCAGTATGGATGATGACGCCGTGATTACGGGCATTCGGGATAAAGTTTCAGAAATCTGTGCCAGACTCCCTGTGTATAGAAAGGCCTAAAACTTTTAGCCACAGGATGACTCTAATGAAGCGTTATCCTGTGGTGTAAATGAACCTAAAAGACTAACACTATGCATTGTCCTTTTTGCAAAGCACCTGATACTCGAGTTGTTGATTCTCGCCTTGGCGGTGATGGCGACCAGGTTCGCCGTCGTCGTGAATGTGTTGAATGTGGAGAACGCTTCACGACCTATGAAACAGCTGAGTTGAGTATGCCGCGCATTATAAAACAGGACGGTACGCGACAGTCATTCGACGAATCAAAGCTTCGATCTGGACTTACTAAAGCACTTGAAAAACGTCCTGTAAGTATCGAAAAAATAGAAGAAAGTATTAGTCATATTAAGCATAAACTGCTCTCAGCTGGTGAAAGGGAAGTCGATGCCAGAACGATTGGGGAGTGGGTGATGGAAGAGCTTCAGTCACTGGATCATGTTGCCTATATTCGTTTTGCTTCTGTCTACCTCAGTTTTGAAGATGTCGATGCATTCCGCAAGACTATCGAAAAACTCGAGCAACAGTAAGTATCCGTTGTCATCGAGGTGCCAGCGACACTCACATGAACACTTCAGTGCATCAATTCTATATGGCCAGGGCAATCCAGCTGGCATACAAAGGGCTGTATAGCACCCAGCCGAATCCCCGGGTTGGCTGTGTGATTGTTAAAGACGAACGCATTGTAGGTGAAGGTTATCACCAGCAGGCAGGAGGCCCACATGCAGAAATCCATGCACTACATCAGGCCGCTGAACAGGCTCGAGGATCCACGGCTTATGTCAGCCTTGAACCCTGTAGTCACCATGGAAAAACGCCTCCCTGTGCGGATGCACTTATTGATGCCGGTGTAAGCCATGTCGTCTGCGCGATGCAGGATCCAAATCCGCTCGTTTCCGGGCAGGGGCTTGAGAAACTCAGGAAGGCTGGTATTCAGGTGGAGTCTGGTGTTTTACAGGCAGAAGCCGAAGCAGTAAACCCGGGGTTTATAAAGCGTATGCGTCAGGGCCTGCCTCTGGTACGTGTAAAACTGGCAATGAGCCTGGATGGCAGAACGGCCATGGCCAGTGGTGAAAGTCAATGGATAACAGGGGAAGCCGCCAGGCTGGATGTGCAGAAATTGCGCGCCAGAAGTTCTGTTATTCTGACAGGTAGTGGTACTGTACTGGCAGATAATCCGTCTATGAATGTCCGCCTTACAGCGTCTGATTTAAATCTGGCCGTAGAACCATACCAGCCTCTGAGAGCCGTTATCGATAGCCAGTTGAAAGTACCTGCTGACAGCCGGATATTTAAACTGCAGGGAGAAAGCGTGCTGTTTTGTGGTGGCACGCCGTCGGCAGATTATGTCGAAATAAACACTCAGCAAATGCCAGTGGATGACTCGACATCACAGCTCGACCTTGAAAAGGTACTTGTCTGGCTGGCCAAACAGCAGGCAAATGAAGTACATGTGGAGGCAGGTAGTGTATTATGCGGAGCTCTGTTGAGTCAGCAACTGGTGGATGAAATTGTCATCTATATGGCACCTCATCTAATGGGTGATTCAGCGCGTGGTTTATTTCATTTACCAGGCCTGTCCCGGATGAGCCAGCGGGTAGATGTACAGATTAACGATATACGTGCAGTTGGCAAAGACTGGCGTATAACCCTGGTACCCCGGTACCAGAATTGAGCCGTAAAGCACAGCAAATGATAGTGTGTAGCGGTCATTATTAGAGAGAGCGAATTATGTCCACAATCGTCGTGGTCAGGAAAAATGGTAAAGCCTGTATTGCAGCCGACAGTTTAACTACGTTTGGTGACCTTAGAATGGGGTCGGAATATGATTGTGCCTATGACAAGGTGCAGGCATATGACGATGGCTATTTCGGTATCGTTGGCAGTGCAGCACATGCACTGGTGATGGAATCAGTATTGTCTGATGACAAGGTTGAAATCGATTTTAACTCAAGACTGGGTATTTTTGAGACATTCCGTGCATTGCATCCTGTGCTTAAGGAGCATTACTTCCTTAATTCTAAAGATGAAGAAGATGATCCCTATGAAGCTACTCATATTGACGCATTGATCTGCAATCCAAGAGGAATTTTTGGGGTGTACTCACTGCGTGAAGTCAGTGAATACAGTAAATTCTGGGCGATAGGCTCTGGTTCCGAGTTTGCGCTTGGAGCAATGCATGCCCTCTATAACCGACTGGATTCAGCTGAAGATATTGCACGTGCCGGTGTTGAGGCGGGTGCCGAATTCAATAATGCATCTGCATTACCCATGAGTGTGCAGGTTATCGATCTGGAATCTTAATAGAATGTTCACAGGTATAATCGAGTCAATTGGCAGGATCGAATCAATAGAAGATAAGGGTGGCGACGCTCGTGTCTGGATTCAAACTGGTAAAATGGACATGTCCGATGTTCAGCTGGGTGACAGTATAGCCATGAATGGTGTTTGCCTGACAGCGATTGAATTACGCAGTGATGCCTATTGCGCCGATGTTTCAGGTGAAACACTGGCACTGACTTCGCTAAAGCAGTTACAGGCGGGCAGCCGGGTAAATCTTGAAAAGGCTCTCACACCCACAACACGACTGGGTGGCCATATGGTGAGTGGTCATGTTGATGGCCTGGGAAAGGTTATCGATCGCTATGATGACGGACGCTCAGTTCGCTTTATTATTCAAGCACCCAAAGAACTTGCTAAATATATTGCAATGAAGGGATCTATTACTGTTGATGGCACAAGCCTGACAGTGAATAAAGTTGATGGTGCCCAGTTTGAGTTAAATATCGTACCGCATACTCTGCAGGAAACGATCATGGATAGTTACCAGCCCGGCGTTGAAGTGAATCTTGAGGTAGACTTGATCGCTCGGTATCTGGAGCGTCTGGTGCTGGGAGATAAAGCGGCAGAACCCGGTGAGAAGATAGATATATCTTTCCTGGCTGAAAACGGTTTTATGAAATAGCTAGAAATCTGTTAAGTTTCAGGTTTGCACATAAACAATAAAATACATTAAGAATATTACGTATGTCATTGAATACAATAGAAGAAATAATCGAAGATATCAAGCAGGGTAAGATGGTTGTCATCATGGATGACGAAGACCGTGAAAATGAAGGCGACCTGCTGATGGCAGCGTCTGCCGTTACGCCGGATGATATTAATTTTATGGCGCGTTATGGCCGCGGTCTGATTTGCCTGACGCTTACAGAGACCCGCTGTCGCCAGTTACGTTTACCCCTGATGGTGGATTCGACAAATGATATGCACGGTACTAATTTTACAGTCAGTATCGAAGCAGCTGAGGGTGTAACGACCGGTATTTCAGCAGCAGACAGGGCGGTTACCGTAAAGGCCGCTGTTGCTGAAAATGCGACGCCACAGGACATTGTCCAGCCAGGACACATCTTCCCACTTAAAGCTCAGCCAGGTGGTGTATTAAACCGTGCGGGTCATACTGAAGCTGGCTGTGATCTGGCCAGGTTAGCTGGCTTTGAACCGGCCGCAGTGATTGTAGAGATCCTCAATGATGATGGCACCATGGCGCGTCGTCCGGACCTGGAAAAATTTGCCAAAGAGCATAATCTTAAGATAGGTACCATTGAAGACCTCATTCGTTATCGAATCGATAATGAACATACGGTAGAGCGCGTTGCCGAAAGTGATTTTCCAAATGAGTTTGGTCATTTCAGGCTATATGCTTACCAGGATGAGCTGGGAAATGATTTACACCTGGCGCTGGTGAAAGGTGTTATCGACAGGGATAAGCCGGTTCGAGTGAGGGTGCATATGGAAAATACCCTGTGTGATGTACTGGCTTCCAGTAGGAAATGTGGCTGGCCATTACGTAATGCCATGAAAGAAGTCGCCGAAGCGGATGAGCCTGGCGTGATTGTAATCCTTCGTCAGCAGGAATCGGCGCGACAGATTGTGCAGTGGATGATTAATCACCACATTGAAGAACAGCATACTGATGCGGACGAGGGTCCACGTGATCTTCGTACCTATGGTATAGGTGC